>CAUTEL010000109.1:0-6011 GCA_963537185.1 uncultured Oribacterium sp.
CGGGCTGTAAAGTCAATCTTCCCCAATTCCGCTCGAATACGCTTGGAAAATGACGGTTTCACAGCTTTTTTTTCCCATTTTTCCTCATTATTCACTGTGCATTTTGTCCTATTATTCAGTAAAAATTCAAAATGTTTTTGACGCTTTCTATTGTTTATGAAAAGCATATTATATATTTATATCTCTATGGTCCAGTCTCACCCCTATATTTACCGTATCTTTTATGGATTGATACAATCTTTCGGCAATCGTCACAGAACGATGCTTTCCGCCGGTACAGGCAATCCCGATAACCAGCTGATTTTTCCCTTCCGAAATATATAGAGGAATCAAAAAGTGCAAGATATCATTTAATTTACTCAGAAAAATCTCGGCATTTCCATCCTGAAAAACAAAGTCCTGTATTTCCTTTTCCAAGCCGGTATGTGGTCTTAAATCCGGGTTATAGTAGGGGTTTGGTAAAAATCGCACATCAAAAAGCAGATCCAAATCCTCGGGAAGACCATATTTAAAGCCGAAGGAAACAATAGTCAACTGTAAATTCTGATAATCTTCATGCTCTACAAAGATGGAAAACAGCTGTTTTCTAAGCTCCTTGGTCAAAAGCTTCGAAGTATCAATGATAATATCCGCTCTCTTCCTTAAGAATTCCAGTCTTTCCCTCTCCAGTTGTATGCCCTTTTCCACTCTTCCTGTCTTTGCCAGGGGATGAGCTCTCCTTGTTTCCTTATAGCGTTGAATCAGCACATCGTCCCTTGCATCCAGAAATACGATGGAAAAACGAATACTTTTTTCTTTTTCCCATCGGAGAATATGCTCCTCAAGGCTACCGGGCTCCTCAATATTTCTACTGTCAATTCCCAGTGCTACGCGCTCCCCCCGACTGCTGTGCAAAAGAAGCTCTATGAATTTATCCATTAGGGAAAGCGGCAGGTTATCAATACAATTAAAACCGAAGTCCTCCAGATTTTTTAAAGCCACCGTCTTTCCCGCACCGCTCATTCCGGTAAGAATTAAACAGGAATGTTCTCTGATCGGCTCTTCGTTTAGGATTGTTAGCTTCTTCTCTTCCAATTCCCTTCTCCCCTTAATCACAATGAAAGCTTAAAATTCGCCCCAGAGTTTAACCTCCGTTTCAAGCTGTACTCCCTCTTTTTCCTTTACGATTCTTTTTACTTCCTCAATAAGTTCATAGATATTTTTTGCTGTAGCATTTCCTAAATTCACCACAAAGCCGCAGTGCTTTTCGGAAACTCCCGCATTTTCCATTCGAAACCCGCGAAGGCCAGCTACTTCTATTAAACGGGAAGCATAATCTCCTTCCGGCCTTTTAAAGGTAGATCCGGCGGAGGGCAGCTCCAGCGGCTGCTTTTCAGCTCTTCTTCTTTTAAAATCCTCCATCTTCTCCCGTATGGAAGAAGGATTTTCCTTCTTTAAAAGAAAGCTTGCGGAAAGGCAAATCATGCCGTCTTCCACCGCAGAATGACGGTAAGAAAAATCCATTTCCGAAAGTGAAAGCTCAAGCCTCTCTCCGGATTTCCTTAAAAAGCTTCCGCAAAGAAATAAATCTTTAATTTCACTGTTGTAAGCTCCGGCATTCATTTTTACCGCGCCTCCCACTGTACCCGGTATACCGGATAAGGGTTCCAATCCGCTATAGCCTTCCGCTTCGGCATAGTTCGCAAGCTCTGAAAGGCCGGTCCCCGAAAGAGCTGTAAAAACAGCCAGTTCTTCCGGATTTCCCTGTCCTTTTTGAAGTGCCTCTCCAATATCTAAGAACTTCTTCCCTCTCTTCTTAAGGAAACTCTCATAGGGCACATGGCTGATTCCCGAAAAATTTTCACGAAGCAAAATAACAGGCTCCTTCAAACCGTTATCGGAGATAAGGACATTGGAGCCTTTCCCTAAAACATAAAACTCTTTGTCTTCCCTTGCAAAGCCCTTTAAAAGTGCTGCAATTTCTTCTTCGGAATGCGGAATATAGAGGTCTGCCGCTCTCCCACCGACAAGAAAGCTGCTATATTCCTTTAATTCCTTCCCCTGAAAATGCTCCATCTACTCCTCTTCCTGCTTCTTCATATTCTTGGTCACTCTCTCATATAATACCTGTGCGGCATTATATCCCATTTTCTTTGCTCTGTTGTTAATTGCAGCGCATTCTACAATAATCGCCACATTTCTTCCCGGACGAATCGGAATATCATAGCTGATAATCTGATTTCCCAAAAACTCCATGTAATTATCCTTTAAGCCCAAACGGTCATAGTCCTTATCCTTGGACCATTCCGCAAGGTTTATCGCCATATTGATGGTCTGTGTATCTTTTACGGATTCCACTCCAAACATCTGCTTCACATCAATAATTCCTATTCCTCGAAGCTCGATGAAATGCTTTGTAATATCCGGAGCAGTTCCTACAAGAGATTCATCGGAAACCTTTCGAATCTCCACCACATCGTCGCTGACCAGTCGGTGGCCTCGCTTAATCAACTCTAAAGCAGCCTCGGATTTTCCGATTCCGCTGTCCCCCATTATGAGAACACCCTCTCCGTAAACATCCACCAAAACCCCATGTACAGTAATCATAGGAGCCATCTTTACCTTTAGCCAGCGAATGATTTCTCCCTCCAACTCTGTTGTCGGTCTTTCACTGGAAAGCAGCGGAATCCCGGCTTCCTCACAGGCGGAAATCATGCAGGAATCGGGTTCTATTCCTCTGGCATAAATAATGCAGGGAATGGGATATCTCGTTATTTCCGCATATCTGGCTCTTCTCATAGGCCTGTCCATGGTCATCAAATAAGCTGTTTCCACATTTCCGATAATCTGTACTCTTTCCGAATCAAATTGGTTGAAAAATCCGGCGAGCTGTAAAGCCGGTCTGTTAACATCGGGAATCGTCATAAAGATCTTATCCGTATCCACTGAAGGGGTAAGATTCTTTAACCCTTCCTTCTCTATCAGCTGGGAAACACTTATCTTATCATTACTTTTCATGAGCTCCTCCTGTCCCTATTTTCGCTCCTAAAGTATAGGTTTTTCGCTGTAAAATTGCAATCCCCGAAAAGCTATGCTAGACTCTACCGAAGAAGAAAGGAAGTCACCGTAATGGATTATACAGACAAAAAAGAAGAAGCCATAGGTATTTTCGATTCGGGTGTTGGAGGTATCAGCGTTCTTAAAGTCCTTCAGAAAGAATTGCCTCATGAGAATTTTATCTTTTTCGGAGACCAAAGTAATGCTCCATACGGAGAAAAATCCGAAGAAGAACTGCGAGAGCTTGCCTTAAGTGCCTACCATTTTTTACAGGAAAAAAAAGTCAAGGCCACCGTTATTGCCTGCAATACGGCAACCTCGGCCGCGGCACAGTTTCTGCGGGAAAGCTTCCCAAAAGACATCATTGTCGGCATGGAGCCGGCAGTAAAGCCGGCAGCTCTTTCTCTGAATAACGCAATGCAGCATAGCGGAGCATGCGAAAAAATACAGCAGGAAAAACCTGTCGGGAAGAAAGCTCTTTCTGTAGATGCGCTCTCCGAAAAAGAGGCGGAAAAGAAACGAATTCTGGTCATGGCTACGGAAAGTACCCTAAAGGGAGACAAGTTGCATCATCTGATTGACAGCTTAAAAGACGAGGGAGAATATATTCTCCTGCCCGCACCGGGTATCGTTCGCCTTTTGGAACAGGGTAAGGGCCATGGAGAGGAAATGCAGGCCTATCTTAAGGACCTGCTTTCCCCCTATAAAGAAGGAACTCTTTCCTCCATCGTACTCGGCTGCACCCATTTCCCATTTGTAAAAGAGGAAATCCGAAATGCCTTGGGCTATCCTATCCCGTTTTTTGACGGTGCCTTCGGCACCGCAAAAGAAACCAAACATCGCCTGGAAGAAAAAGGCCTCCTCCGCGAGAGCGGAAAAGGCCATGTAGAATTATTCAGCAGTACAGGCGATAGCAGTCTCTTAGAGGACTTCTACCGCCTGCCGATTTAATTTCTTAATTTACCTGTTATTTTGCCTGTCTTCTTACTGACGGGCTTTCTTTTTTGCCACAAAAGCTGCGCCTAGGAGAAGAATCGCTCCCACTGCCGCCAATCCGGAAGTTGGAAAGTTCTTTCCGCTCTCTTCGGAAGCCGTTGTTTTCTCTGCCTCTTCGCTTCCCTGCTCTGTGCTTTCTACGCCTGTCTCTCCTGCAACTTTATAGCTTATTGCAAGAGCCTTTGTACTGAAAACATAGTGCTCATCCTTCACTTCACTTGCAATTTCCGTCTCTCCGTCAAAGAAGCTTGCTTCTCCTGAAAAAGCGGCAGTCGGAATTGTAAAGCTTAGTTCTTCATTTACTTCCGTTACGGGATTTCCGTAATGATCTACTATCAGAAGCTCCCCATGTCCTTCCTCTTCACCCGGCTTAACCTGCAGCTTTAAACCAATCTCGGCACTGTTTTTCGGCACAAGAACTTCCGTGCCGGAGAAGGCTGCGGTTGCGCGTCTTCCGCTAAAACGAATCGTGTAGTCATTTTCCTTGATATAGTTTTGGAACTTCTCTTTGATTTCCTTATGAATTTCCTTTAAAGCATCAAAGGCCTTTTTAGCCTCTTCCTGATTTTTAGCAGTAGCTTCCTCAGCACTCAGCATCGTTGTTACGGCATTTTGCAATTCTTCACTTTCCAAAGTATTGATTTTCTCGGATACGATAGGCTGAAACTCGTTACGATTGTACTCCACCATGTAAAGTGTATCCATAGCAAGCCAGTATACGGAGTCTTCGTTAAATTCATTTTCCTCATTCTCCGCTTCCTTAATCCCTGCCGTCTGGTTCGGATAGTATGCCACAAACGGAGAAGTAAGAGGGGAGCCCAGTGCGAGCCACATCGTTCCCGGATACTCTGCGGTTGCAGTAGAGGGAACATGATAAATGTGTGCTTCCATCGTATTTCTGTTTCCGATAGGATATAAATCTCCGCGACTCATATCGTCAGCTACCTTATCAATGGTTTCCAGACGGTTTCTGGTAAAGGCCATCGCATCTGCCAGCGTAATTTTCTTTGCCGTCTCCTGTAAGAACGGATAAACTTCCCCTTCAAACTTCGCATCCGGATTAAACTGCTTGATACCGGAGCAAACGCGGGACTCCGTACTATCGGATAGCTCCCCTGCATAGGAAGCATATAAATCAATAGACGAGCTTTCTTCATTACCCTTTAAGGTCTTCGCTTCACTTGCCACCTTAAAGATATCCTTCGAGTAAATATACATACCGTCTTTGGAAATGTTGAAATGCTCCTTCTCTTCTCCCACGGTTAAATCACATTCATTTAACCAGAAGGAATTGGGAAAAACGGAGTATTTGTCGCTCGGATATTTCATAGCAACAAACTGGTGTCCGGTATAAATCTCCATATACCAAAGCTCATTATGGTCCGCTACCACAAGGCCGTTTCCTTCCGCAGCGCCCTTCGTTGCTACTTCCTCAGCAATGAATTCTACAGCCGCTCTTGCATTATCACAGCTTCCGAGCACTGCCGTTGTGATGATGGCTTCCGTAATTCCTACCGGTACAGAGCTGTCAGTTCCGTCTACATAGGGATCCACGGCAAGTACCTCATCGTTCGCACTTGCGGAAACGGTCATATCCGCAATTAAGCCCATTTCATTGAATCCCGCTTCATCAAAGTTTCCATACTCCGGAGTTGTATCACTCACCGAGGTATAACGGTAGGAGTTATGGGTAAAAGTAAAGGAATAGCCGTTTTCCGGATCATAGGATACATCCTTCACAGTCTCACCGGCCTTGTACTCTCCCGCAGGATGTACCTTATAGACCTTATTGTGATTGACCTCCAAGTCCTCTGTACGACCGAAAATCATACTGCCGTCCTCTGTAAGGTCCTTACCTACAATCACGCCGGTACAGGCATAGGACGAGAACACGGAGCTAATGGCAAGTCCTGCTGCAAGAGCACAGCCGCATAGCATTGAAACAGTTTTTTTCATTTTTTCTCCCTTCTATGGTGTAT
>CAUTEL010000110.1:0-5996 GCA_963537185.1 uncultured Oribacterium sp.
ATCTGCAGGGGAGCCTTATATAAAGCCAATAGAAGGAGCTAATAATCTATGGGAATTAAGACCTTTAAGAGATAGAATTTTTTTCGTTACATGGGAAGATAATAGCTTTGTTTTACTACATCATTTTCAGAAGAAAACGCAGAGGACACCTAGGAGAGAAATTGAGCAAGCTCTTAGAGAGATAGAAGATTTAAAGAAAAGAGGTTTATAATGAAAAATAGTGCTGTTTCTGATTTTACATGGAAAGATGTGCAAAAAGAGTTGTATTCAGCGGAAGAAATTGCCGAGAGCGATTTAAGAGTCGCTCTGATTGGGGAACTTATCAAAGCCAGAAACGAAAAAGGCATCAGTCAAAAGAGACTGGAAGAGTTAAGTGGAGTGAAGCAACCCATGATAGCAAGAATTGAAAGTGGAAAAACCCTTCCGCAAGTAAATACTTTGATTAAGTTGCTTGTGCCGTTAGGAAAGACACTTGCCATAGTTCCGAACAAATAAAATGTAGTGGATAGAATCGAGAGGGGGCCCCTCTCTTTTTGCTTTTTGGAGCAAAGGAATAAGACGCCGGATTCAGTTCATTTCTTAAAATTTTTTCATTTCTTTTTCTCCCCTTTTCGACATGGATGATTGAAATGAGTCTTCCCTCTACACACGATTGAAAACTGCCTTTCCATTATGCTATCATTAGGAGCGTTATAAGAGAAAATCAAGAGAAGATCAAAAGTACATAAAGAAGTACATAAAGAGAACATACAGATATAATCGGAGAAAACTATGCGAATCAATAAATGGCTCTCGGCAATGGGGATTTGCTCTAGAAGAGAGGCTGACCGCTTGATTGCGGAGGGGAAAATAAAAATAAACGGAAAGCTCGCGAGCCTTGGTCAGGAAATCAGCGGTGAGGAAGAGATAGAACTGGACGGGAAGCGCATTTCCGGAAAAGGAGAGAAGCGAGAGAAGCCGAAAGAAGTGCTTCTCGCTTATTACAAGCCACGCGGAGTAATTTGCACAACAGGAGAAAAGGATAGAGGGAAAAATGTCATTGAGGATATCCGCTATCCTGAGCGCATTTACCCGATAGGACGGCTGGATAAGGACTCCGAAGGCCTCCTTCTTCTTACGAATCAGGGCGAGCTGGTAAATCAAATCAACAAATCCAAAAGCGAAAAAGAGAAGGAATATATCGTGACGGTGGAAGAAGATATCACGAAGCATTTTTTGCGGGAGATGAGTGAGGGGGTTTATCTTAAGGAACTTGAGAGAACAACGAAGCCCTGCCTTGTTTTTCAGGAGGAAAATATCCCTGTTATGCAAAGAAAGAGGCAGTTTCATATCATCTTAACGGAGGGGCTAAACCGACAGATTCGGAGAATGTGTGAGACCTTGGGCTATACGGTAAAACGGCTAAAGAGAGTTCGAATCATGAACCTTACTTTGGATGGTCTTAAGCCTGGAGAGTACAGAGAGATAAAAAGAGAAGACCTAGGCTTGGATTAAATTGTTTTTTCGATAGCGTATTTATTTTGATAAACAGAAAGAGAATGTATGGAAAAAAGAAAACGGATAGAGGAGCTTGTTCAGCTTTTAAATGAGGCAGGAAAAGCCTATTATCAGGAAGGAAGGGAAATCATTTCCAACCTGGAATATGATAAAGCCTATGATGAGCTCCTTAGCTTGGAAAAAGAAACAGGGATTGTGCTTTCGGGAAGCCCCAGTCAAAATGTCGGATACAGCGTGGCTACGGCCCTTCCGAAGGAGGAGCATGCGAGCTCGATGCTTTCTCTTGATAAAACAAAGTCCGTGGAGACTTTACAAAGCTTTCTCGGGGAGCAGAAGGGGATTCTTTCCTGGAAACTCGACGGTCTTACAGTAGTGATGACTTATGAGAAGGGAGAGCTTGTCAAAGCGGTTACCCGCGGAAACGGTAGAATTGGAGAAATAGTTACGGAAAATGCAAAGCGTTTTCGGAATCTTCCTTTACGGATTCCCTTTAAAGGAAGACTGGTTCTACGCGGAGAAGCGCTGATTCGCTATTCCGATTTCGCAAAGATCAATGAAGAAATTCCGGAGGAGGGAGCGAAATACAAGAATCCGAGGAATCTATGTTCCGGTTCCGTTCGGCAACTGGATCCGAAAATCACTTGGGAAAGAAGAGTTTATTTTTTCCCCTTTACGCTTGTATCGGTAGAGGAGGGAGAAGACGGGGCCTCCCGTGAGAGTAGAGGACTTCCCGACTTTCATAACAGCCATGAAGCGGAATTCGAATTTTTAGAGCAACAGGGCTTTCAGGTCGTGGGACGCAGGGCGGTAAATAAAGAGGAGCTTCCCGGGGCTGTTTCGGACTTTTCCGAACAGGTCAAGAAAAATGATTTTCCCTCCGACGGTCTGGTACTTCTTATGGACGATATAAGCTACGGAAAGAGTCTCGGGACTACGGCCAAATTCCCTCGAAATGCCCTTGCTTTTAAATGGGAGGACGAGGAAGAAAAGACGATACTTCGTGAGGTGGAGTGGTCACCCAGTAGAACCGGCCTCATTAACCCTGTAGCGATCTTTGATCCGGTGGAGCTGGAGGGAACCGTGGTCGGCAGGGCCAGTCTCCATAACATCAGCTACTTGGAAGATTTAAGCCTTGGAATCGGAGACGAGATTACGGTCTATAAGGCCAATATGATTATCCCGCAGATTGGAGAGAATCTCACGAAGTCGGGGCAGCTCCCCATTCCAAAGCATTGTCCTGCCTGTCACGAGGAAACAAAAATTGTGCAGGACAAGGAAGCAAAGATGCTCTACTGCGAAAATCCGCATTGTCCGGCAAAGCGGATTAAACAATTTGCTCTTTTTGTAAGTCGTGACGCCTTAAATATCGAGGGACTTTCCGAAATGACCCTCGAGAAGTTTATCGGGAAGGGATTTATTCAGGAATTTCCGGATTTATTTAGCTTGGAAGAGCATAAGGATGAGATTATCTCTATGGAGGGCTTCGGACAGAAGTCCTATGAGAAGCTTATTGAAAATGCGGAGAAGGCAAGAAAAACGAGCCTTGCAAGACTCCTTTACGGTTTAGGAATCGGAGGTATCGGAGCAAGTAATGCAAGAGTCCTTTCGGAAGCCTTTCATGAGGATGCGGAGGAGCTTTGCAAGGCTCGGCTTAGTGAGATTCTATCCATTAAAGGGATAGGACCTATACTTGGGGAAAGCATTGTTCGCTATTTTAAAGAAGAAGAAAATCTTAGGCTTTTCCGAAAGCTCTTATCCGTTCTTCATTTACAGAAGGAGGAGAAGGAGGAAAATGCGGCTCTTTCCGGGAAGGTCTTCGTGATTACCGGCTCCTTAATCCATTTTCAAAATCGAAAGGAACTGGAGGAGGAGATCCGAAAGGCGGGAGCAAGCACCGCGTCTTCCGTTTCCAAGAATACTTCTTATCTTATCAACAATGACAAAAATTCTTCCAGCAGTAAGAATAAGAAGGCTAAGGAGCTCGGAATTCCGATTCTTTCGGAGGAGGATTTCTTGAAACTTTTAAAGGGAGAGTAAGGAGAAAGCATGAATTTTCAAGACTACGATATATATTTTCCGCATCTAGAAATCGGCATCAAGCACCTCGTAAATCATATTAGCCCCTTCGGATTTACGATTGCCTTTTACGGCATCATTATCGGGATTGGCATGCTGCTTGGTATGCTCGTTGCGAGTAAAGAGTATGTGAGAAGCGGATACAAGGCGGACGATATCCAGGACTTTGCGCTCTTCGTTATCGTCCTTGGCGTAATCGGGGCAAGAATTTACTATGTCATTTTTGAATGGGATTACTACTCGAAGAATATTATGGAAATCCCGAATATCCGGCAGGGAGGGCTCGCAATTTACGGAGGCGTTCTCACCGCAATACTGACCTGTATTGTTTTTTGCAAGAAAAAGAACTTAGACTTCTTTCCCATGGCGGATGCCGGTGTACTGGGACTCATTCTCGGACAGGCTATCGGGCGCTGGGGAAACTTCTTTAATGCCGAGGCCTTTGGAGGCTATACGAACTCTCTCTTCGCCATGCGGATAAAGGAAGCCATTGTAAATCCTTCGATGATCAATGAAAATGTGGCTCAGCATTTACAGATCATAGACGGAATAAGCTATGTGCAGGTGCATCCAACCTTTCTTTATGAAAGTGTGTGGAACCTCTGTGTTTTCTTCTTCCTTTTATGGTACTCCAAGAGGAAGAAGTTTAAGGGACAGATATTCTTCCTCTATCTTGGGCTTTACGGACTGGGCCGCTTCTTTATTGAGGGGCTTCGTGCAGACTCCCTGATGCTCTTTAGTACGGGAATTGCGGTTTCCCAGGCACTTTCCCTTGTGCTTCTTATTGTGAGCATTGCTTTGCAATATATTTTTCTAAAAAGAGTAAAGCGTGAGGAATACAGAGGTGAAAGAATTACAGTGATGAAAGAAAAACCACCGACCTAAATGATGTGACCCCAAAAAGTTAGACTTTTTAAGCGTAGCAGTTTTATGGCTGCTACGCTATTTTTATGCAGCCAAGAGGCGAAGCCTGTATTGAACAGGACTTAGCCATCCTAGTTTCTCCTTGATTCTATGTTCGTTATAGTACCTTATATATCGTTCTATTTCTGACTTTAATTCTTCATAACTATAATAGACAATGCCATAATAGATTTCTTGTTTAAGCAAACCGAAAAAGTTCTCCATAACTGAATTATCATGACAGTTCCCTTTTCTGGACATACTTTGAAAGATTCTTTCTTCCCTAAGTCGATGAGAATAAGCTTTCATCTGATACGCCCATCCTTGATCCGAATGGAATGTTCTGCGATATGGGCAATCAGATGTTACCTTTACCGCTTGTTCCAATGCATTCATTATATTTTGGGCAGATGGTTGTTTTGCTATTCCATAACTGATAATCTCACCATTACACATATCCATAAATGGATCCAAGTATAGTTTGCGCATTGTCATATGGCCTTTAGCATCGATTTCATAATACTTAAACTCTGTAGTATCTGTGGTAATCTTCTGATGAGGAATATGAGTTTTAAAACATCTTCTTATGCGATTAGGAGCTACTGTGCCTACTTGGCCCTTGTATGAACTGTATTTGCGGCTCTTACGTGTGAAAGAAGTAACTTGCAGCCCAAGCTTCTGCATTATACGCTGCACTTTTTTCTTGTTTACAACATATCCCTGATTTCTTAGTTCGGCTAATACACGACGATAACCATAATCCTTATTAGTCACTCGTATGAAAAGAATCTTTTCTTCGATTTCTTTGTCAGGGTCTTCTCTATCAAGACGTTTTTGCCAATACATGTATGTGGCTTTAGGTATGCCTGTATAAGAGAGAAGGTCTTTTAGCTTAAACTCTCCTCGGAGGCTGTTGATGACGAGCGCCGTTCTCTCATTTTTACCTCGTCTTCTAAACGCAACCTCCTCAGTTCTTTTAAAAATGCATTCTCAATTCTTAGTTTAAGGAGTTCCTCTTCTAATTCTTTGACATGTTCAGCACTGGTATCAACAACTTTTTCTTTAATTTCTTGTTTCTGATTTTTTGTTTTATTTTTGTCCAAAGTTTTCTTCCGACCTTTCTTGTGAGGTCTCAAAGCTTCAGGACCGGCAGAACGAAAACGGCTAACCCATGCAACAATCATACTAGAATTCGTTATGCCTTCTTGAATTGCCAGTTCCCGATATGAAATCTCACTTGATAGATAAAACTCTACTACAGAAAGTTTCTTTTCGAAAGAATATTTTTCATGCTGTCTAGAACGAAATAATCCTTTATCTCCCAAGGCTTGGTAATTAGCAACCCATTTTTGTATGTCGCTTCTATTGGGGCCATAGATAGATGAAAGATATCTATAGCCGCCTTTACCATTTAGATAAGCATCAACAATCTTTTTCTTAAGCTCATAGCTGTATTTAGCCATAAAAATACCGACCTCCAATTGTTAGAATTTTAGGTCTAACTTTTGGGGGTCGGTACA
>CAUTEL010000111.1:0-5984 GCA_963537185.1 uncultured Oribacterium sp.
AAATTTTTCTTTCAAATTTGATGAAAAAGTCTTCCAAACAATACCAAAAAAGCTTCTCTCAAATAATAATGCGGAACAAGATAGAGCGGTTCCTCCGCACTTAATGTTATATAATGATAGTAGGAATTTTCCTTTTCCGCAAAGCGTACACATTGAAAAAGCTGATACTGGGAACTTAAAATCCCGATATTCGGAGGTCTGTCTTCCCACTCCAAAGCTTCTTCCTTCAGATAACTATAATTATCTTCTTCAAGATAATGTCCCTTCTCACTCTGCACTAACAGCTCTTCCAAATAACGCTCTTCACTCCATTTTGCGATACTGTTTAAGCCGAAGCGAATTTTATTCTCCGTGTTTTTAGAATAAAACTCCATTAAAAGGCGCTCACTGGATATACCTTCTCGAAGAAGCCTTTGAAACATCACGCTGGATTCCGCACTGGCGCTATGCCTTCCTCTTCCTCCCACCAACACGAAAAGACTTGTCGGATTCTCCTCCGCATATAGAACCGCAAGCTTTAGTCGGTTCTTCATCGTTGGAGACGGAGCATTATTTTCAAGCTCGGAGCCAATCAGCAAAATATAGTCCAAGTTTTTCTCCGCATTTCCCTTCTTATAGCTTCCTAAGAAAATCATAATTCCCGTAAGAAGTAGAGAAAAAAGCAGATAACCGGTGAAACAAAAAACCTTAAAACGAAAAAATAAGGAGCTCCTCTTCCACTGTGACGGCTTTTTATAAAGAAATGCCAATAGAAAATGCATCACTCCAAGAAGAGGCCAAATCCAAATGGATGCCACATAGGAGGCCGTAGTAAAGAGAAAAGCAAAGTATAGTAATGACGCTATTCCTATGAGTAAAAAAAGGATGAACATGCTTTACTCCATTCTTCTTAAAACATCCTGTTTTTCCGGCAATACGGAGAAACGAACTTTCAAAGCCTGCTTTGAGTGAGGACAGGATTCCAGGCTTTCTCCCGTATCCGCATCTTCTATACTAAGAACCTTTGTGAAAATATCCTTTTCTCCCGGTCGCATAATGGCAATTTCCTCGCCAACACTGAACTTGTTTTTTTGTGTCAGGAAAGCAAAATCCCCTTCAAGCTTTTCTACCGTTCCAAGGTATGTCGCCCCCGCACTGTAGGTATTGTTTCCGTAAATTTGGCCTTCTTCCGTCGGCTTTTGATAGTAAAAGCCGGTGCTGTACTCGCGGTAGGTACACTTTCGTATCTCTTCTTCATAAAAGGGAATATTCTTTTGGTACTTTTCAGGGTCCTCCAAATAGTCTTGAAGCGCCATTTTATAGGTCCTGGTCACCGTGGCAACATAAAGCTCCGTCTTCATTCTGCCTTCAATCTTCAAAGAATCCACCCCCGCTTCAATAAGATCGGGAATATGGGCAATCATATTTAAATCTTTAGAGTTAAATATATAGCTTCCCCTATCATTTTCGAAAACAGGATAATATTCCCCCGGTCTCTTTTCTTCCATCAAAGAATATTTCCAGCGGCAGGGATGCGTACAGGCTCCCTGGTTGGCATCTCTCCCCGTAAAGAAGCTCGAAAGCAGACATCTCCCGGAATAGGACATACACATGGCTCCATGAACAAAGGCTTCTATTTCCATTTCCTCCGGAATATGCTCCCTGATTTCCTTAATTTCCTTCAGGCTTAACTCTCTGGCACAAACCACTCTCTTTGCTCCGAGCTTCCACCAAAAAAGAAAGGTTTCATAATTTGTATTATTGGCCTGTGTAGAGATATGCAGCTCCACCTCCGGCATGATTTCTCTAGCCAGCATGAAAGCACCGGGATCCGCCACCAGAACGGCATCCATTCCCACATCCTTTAATTCCAGAAAATACTCTCTCATAGGAAGCAAGTCCTCATTATGAGCGAGAATATTTGCCGTCACATAGACCTTTACTCCTCTCTCATGCGCATAAGATACCGCTTCCTTCATTTTCTCTATCGTGAAATTTTTCGCACTTGCGCGTAGCCCGAAGGCTTCTCCACCCATATATACCGCGTCCGCTCCGTAATGGATTGCTGTTTTCAAACCCTCCATGGAACCCGCCGGAATCAATAATTCTACTTTTCTATTCATAATTTCTACTTTCTAAGTCTCTTAATGCTGATGCTCACCCCGTCACCGATGGGAATAAGGCTGTTTTCCAAGTCCGGACAATTCTTCAGCATCCAAAGAAATTCCCTCATCCTCTTATGAATGGTTCTCTGCCGCCTTTCCACAAAAAAACGGCTTTCCATAAGAAGATTCTCCTGTAATATATTATCACAAAATAAAACACCATCGGGAGAAAGAAGCTCTAAAATCTTCGGCAGCCATAAGGGATACTGTGCCTTCGCCGCATCCAAAAAGACAAAATCGAATTTTTCCTCCTCTTTTCCGAGCCTGTCAAGAATCTCTCCCCCATCGCCTTCCAAGAGGCGGATAGCCGGGGAATAGGGGCTTTTCGCAAAATTCTCCTTCGCCTTTCTAATTCTTTCCGGAAAATTTTCCACTGTACTCAGCTTCGCACTTCCTCTTAGGCTATGGAGCATAAAGAGTCCCGAATAGCCCACCGCTGTCCCCAGCTCCAAAATAGATTTCGGCTTCTTCATTTCCAAACATACGCGAAGAAGCGCCGCGGTCTCGTCCCGAATAATCGGAACTGCCTCCTTCTGCGCTTCCTCTCTTATCCCTTCCAAAAAACTCTCACTGTCTCTTTGAAAGGCCTGAATAAATTGGCCGATTCTCTCTCTATCTTCCAAAATACCTCTTCACTTTCCTTACATACCTAAGTTTCCACAAATGATCTTACTCATCCGTTTTATGTCCTTATTCTCCGCCTGTCAACTCGGATTCCTGCTCATTTTCATTTCCTGCAGCAACAACATCCTCCTCGACAGATTCAGACTCGGTCTCCCCTTCTTTTAAAAGCTTCTTATCACTCAATTCCTGATTCTTTTTTCCTTCTTCAGAAATGAAATCCAGGATATCCACCTGTGTCATTGCGGTGTTTAGGCTGTAGCTTCCCGGAAGAAGGGCGGAGTGATAGAGTTTTGCCTTCAAAATAAAGGATGCCTTATTATCAATTAAGCCTAATTTTTCCAGCTTCTCCGCCACAGCAGAGCTGTTCTCTCCCTCTTCAATTTCTAAAGAGACTTCTCTTCCCGGCTCCTTTTCCATAGCATGCTCATACATCAGTCCATGACCATAGCTATACGCAAGCTTGACTCCTTGTAATATGACATAAAGCAAAAGAATCAGAAAAAGAATGCGCAAAGAAAAGCTGAGCAGAATTTCCGAAAAGGATCGAAAAGAACTTCGTCTGCTTTTACTCATCCGCTAAACCTCCATGATTACGGGTAAGATAACAGGATTTCTCTTAATCTTCTTCCATAGGAAATCCGATAAGCTATCCTTTATCAGGGTTTTGATTTTCCCCCAATCACTCATTCTGCTCTGCAGGCAGTCATCTACAATGTTTTGTACGGCAAGCCTTGCTTCTTCCATCAAATCTTCTGATTCTCTTACATAGACGAAGCCTCTGGAGATGAGATCCGGTCCTGCCATCAGATTTCCGGAATAACGCTCCAGGGTAAGCACGACAACAATAATTCCGTTTTGGGAGAGGTTTTGTCTATCACGAAGAACAATATTTCCTACATCGCCGATACCCAAGCCGTCAACATAAACACCGCCGGCCTGTACCTTTTCTTTAATGGAGTATCTGCTCTCCTCGCCTTCCGTAGTAAATTCCAACACATCTCCATTTTCAATGAGAAGACAGTTGTCCTTCTCCACACCGACAGACTCCGCTATCAATGCCGCTGCACTTCTGTGGTGAAACTCTCCATGGAAGGGTATCGCATATTTGGGCTTTACCAAAGAATATAGGAGCTTTAAATCCTCTGCACAGGCATGACCGGAAACATGCGTATCCTGCATGATTACCTTCGCATGCAGCTTATAAAGCTCATTTACAACATGATCAACCGCAAGCTCATTTCCGGGAATCGGGTGAGAGGACATGACCACCACATCATTGGGGCCGATATGCACTTTTCTATGCATACCGCTTGCCATACGGGAAAGTGCCGCCATGGATTCTCCCTGAGAGCCTGTTGTTATAAGTACAGTCTGCTCATCCGGATAGTCCTTCAGATTTTCAATATCAATCAAGGTTCCATCCGGAATATGAACATATTCCAACTCGGAAGCTACGGAAATAACATTCACCATGGAACGGCCTTCCACAACTACCTTCCTCTTGTATTTTACCGCGGAATTAATAATCTGCTGTACGCGGTCAACATTCGAAGCAAAGGTCGCCACAATAATACGACTGTTCTGATGCTCCGCAAAAATCACATCAAAGGTTCTTCCCACGCTCCTCTCCGACATAGTAAAGCCGGGTTTTTCCGCATTTGTGGAGTCGGACATCATAGCTAAAACACCATTTTTTCCAAGCTCGGCAAAACGCTGTAAATCAATCTGATCACCAAATACAGGCGTATAGTCTACCTTGAAATCACCGGTATGAATAAGCACACCGGCCGGGGTGGTTATAGCAAGTGCGGATGCATCCTGAATAGAGTGGTTGGTCTTAACAAATTCCACCTTCAGATCTCCGAAGTTCACATTTTGTCCGAACTTCATGGTCTTCATTTTAACCAGCTTATCCATGCCATTTTCCACAAGCTTCTTTTGAATAAGCGCCATAGTCAGCTTAGTAGCATATATAGGCACATTAATCTGCTGCAATACATAAGGAAGAGCACCGATATGATCCTCGTGTCCGTGAGTAATCACGAAGCCTTTCATCTTATGAATCTGTGACTTAATATAAGAGATATCCGGAATAACAAGGTCAATCCCCAGCATATTAAAGGACGGAAAGGCTAAACCGCAGTCAATGATAATCATGCTGTCCTCGGTTTCAATAGCCGTGATATTCATACCGATCTGGTCCAAGCCTCCGAGAGGAATAACCCTTACAGAGCCTTGGAAACTGTGCTTTAACTTCTTTGCCTTGTTCTTGCTCTCCTGTATTTCCATCGGCTTGGCAAGGAGCGGGAAGTCCTCAGAGCTGTACTCTCTTTTTACATTTTCATTTCCCTTCTTAGAGGTAAAATTAATGCTCGTTCTTTTATCACGAGGCTCCTTTGTATTTTTTCCCGCTTCCGAAGTCTTTATGCGTCTTCCTGTTTCCTGCACTTGGGTATTTCTTGCACTATCCGTATTTTCTTCCGATCTGCTCTTTCTCGGAATTCTGTTTCCACTTCGATTCACTGTCTTTCCCGCCTTGTGATGAGTGCTTTCCTCCAAGGCCTCTCTTGAACTCATATTATTCCTATGAATATTTACAATTCTGTGCGGCGAATCCGCTTTCACTCTTGTTTGCTTTTTTTCTTCTTTCATATATTTCCTTTCTAAAACCTTTACCTCTCTATGCTGATGTCTTCCCCTTCTAACAGCTTTGCAAAGACATCCATAAGCATTTCCGCCTCATCTCCTTCGGCAAAAACATAATCCGCATCTTCATCTTCCGTAGCTCAAATATCTTTCATCACATAGCAGCTACCCTCTTTTCCTTCCGTGGCATCCGTGACCAGAATATAATTTATACCGTTAACTATGGTTTCTTCCAATATTTCCAACTCTAAATTTCCGTCATCCGACTGTAATCGTATTCTTCCGCCTTCCATTTTAACCTCCTCAAAATAAACTCCCGGATGCTAAAGGAGAACAGTTTACTTCCGCTTCTGTACGCCTCTTTTACAAAAATATCCGGAATTCTTTTTCTTATAGCCTTCCCTTACTGCGCAAATAATCCTCTAAAATCACCTGCGCCGCCACCTGATCCAAAACTTCCTTTTGTTTGTTTGCAGGAACGGCATTTTCATCCAAAATAGCCTTTGCCTCTACGGTGCTCAAGCGTTCATCAAAGAAAACAAGAGGACAAGATAGGTTCTTTTTTAGTAA
>CAUTEL010000112.1:0-5976 GCA_963537185.1 uncultured Oribacterium sp.
TCATTCTTTCCTCTTAGGAGTAAAATGAAATTTATCAGAGAAAGCTTTTTTGGAGAGCTTGAAGTGAAAAAGTCCAGGTTTTATGCCGGACTTTTTCCGCTTCAAAAGGAAGAGGACGCAGAGTTCTACCTGGAAGAATGCAGAAAAAAATACAGAGATGCAAGACATCACTGCTATGCCTACATTTATATAGAGGAAGGCGAAGGAATCGTTCAGGAGCATAAGAAGCAGAGTGATGACGGAGAACCGGCAAAGACGGCGGGAATGCCTATTTTGCAAAGAATGGAAGGCTTAGAGCTGAAAAATGCGCTTCTTGTGGTAAGCAGAATTTTTGGCGGCACGCTTCTTGGTACAGGAGGACTTTCCCGGGCTTATTCCGATGCGGCCAAGGAGGTATTGGAGAAGGCGGTTTTTCTGGAAAGAATAGAGGGGAGAGAGCTGGAACTCAAGATTCCTTACACGCTCCTCGGAAAACTGGAATACAGCTTTACAGAGCAGGATATCTCTGTTTTGGAAAAGACCTTTACAGAACATGTGGTTCTGAAGATTCGCGTAAAGGAAGAACAATATGCCGGCTTTGAAAAGCAAATCCGGGAGTACGGACCACAGGTGGTTTTCCTTGCAATCAAAAAATGCCGGTGGTATACTCGATAAGTTAAAGCAATACATAAATATTGTATAAATTTGTTGAAGTTTAAGTTTGTTCGATTTCGTTCAGGAAGTGAAAATTCATGTTAAAAAAAAGAGAAGATGTTCGTAATGTAGCCATAATTGCCCATGTCGACCACGGGAAAACAACCTTAGTGGACGAGCTTTTAAAGCAGTCCGGTGTGTTTCGTGATAATCAGGACATCGGTGTTCGTGTCATGGACTCAAATCCCATAGAGCGGGAGAGAGGCATCACGATTTTAGCGAAAAATACGGCAGTAAGCTATAACGGAGTAAAGATTAATATTGTCGATACGCCGGGACACGCGGATTTCGGCGGCGAGGTTGAGCGTATTTTAAAAATGGTGGACGGCGCCATTTTACTTGTTGATGCCTTTGAGGGACCGATGCCGCAGACTCGTTTCGTTTTGCAGAGAGCCTTAGAGCTTCGTCTTCCGGTTCTTGCCGTAGTCAATAAAATTGATAAGCCGCAGGCTCGGCCGACGGATGTTGTGGACGAGGTTTTGGAACTGATGCTCGACTTAAATGCATCCGATGAGCAGCTGGACTGCCCCTTCCTCTTTGCTTCCTCGAAAAACGGCTATGCGAAGAACAATTTGGAAGATCCTGATGTGGACATGAAGCCTCTTTTTGAGAGCATCATTGACTTTATTCCGGCACCGGAGGGAGATCCCGATGAGGAGACACAGCTTCTCGTTTCCACGATAGACTACAACGAATTCGTGGGAAGAATCGGAATCGGTAAGGTGGAAAACGGAAAAATCAAGGTAAATCAGGATGCTTTGGTTGTAAATCACCACAATCCCGATAAGCGAAAGAAGGTGCGTATTACCAAGCTCTATTCCTTTGACGGCTTAAAGAGAGTGGATGTGGATGAGGCATCCTTCGGAGATATTGTAGCGGTATCCGGTATTGAAGACCTTCATGTGGGAGATACGATTTGTACGGAGAAGAATCCGACACCGCTTCCTTTCCAGAAGATTTCGGAGCCGACGATTTCCATGGACTTTATGGTAAATGATTCCCCGCTTGCCGGAACAGAGGGGAAGTTTGTGACTTCCCGCCATATCCGAGACAGGCTTTTTAGAGAATTAAATACGGACGTTTCTCTTCGCGTGGAAGAGACCGAATCCGCAGATTGCTTTAAGGTTTCCGGACGCGGAGAGCTGCATCTTTCCGTTTTGGTAGAGACCATGCGTAGAGAGGGCTTTGAATTTGCAGTTTCCAAGGCGGAGGTTATTTATAAGACGGATGAGTCCGGAAGGCAGCTGGAGCCGATGGAAATTGCGTACATTGATGTGCCGGAAGAGTCTACAGGTGCAGTTATTCAGAAGTTGACACAGAGAAAGGGTACCTTAAACGGGATGAGTCCTTTGGCATCCGGCTATACCAGACTGGAGTTCGAAATTCCTTCCCGCGGTCTCATCGGTTACAGAGGAGAGTTCTTAACCGATACCAAGGGAAATGGAATCTTAAATACGGAATTTGAAGGCTATGGGGAATATAGAGGAGATTTAAATTACCGTCACCAGGGATCTCTAATCGCCTTTGAGCAGGGCGAGGCGGTAACCTACGGTCTTTTCCAAGCGCAGAACAGAGGAACCCTCTTTATCGGTCCCGGAGAAAAGGTTTATAGCGGTATGGTTATCGGGCAGAGTCCGAAGTCTGAGGACATTGAGCTTAATGTTTGTAAGACAAAGCACTTAAGTAACACGAGAACCTCCAGCTCCGATGAGGCATTGAAGCTGGTTCCGAAGAAAATTATGTCTTTAGAGCAGTGCATTGATTTTATTGATACGGACGAGCTTTTGGAGGTGACTCCCGAGAACTTACGAATCCGTAAGAAGATTCTGGATCCTACGGCAAGAAAGCGTGCCGGCTTTAACAGAAAGTAAGACAGAATTAAAGTCGGATTGACAGGAGAAAAGCGAGGTGAGTTATGGCTTTATTTAAAGGAGCGGGAGTAGCATTGGTTACTCCCATGCATGAGGACGGGACGGTAAACTTCGAGGTACTGGAAGAAATTATTGAGGATCAAATTGCCGGCGGTACAGATGCCATTATTTCCGTGGGAACCACGGGAGAAGCGGCTACACTGGCTATTGATGAGCATCTTGATGTGATTCGGCATACCATTAAGACGGTAAATCATCGCGTTCCGGTTATTGCCGGAACAGGCTCCAACTGTACAAGATCCGCACTTTATACTTCAAAGTGTGCGGAAGAAGCCGGTGCGGACGGCCTTCTTTTAGTAACGCCTTATTACAATAAGGCAACCCAGAAGGGACTTTATCAGCACTTTAAGACCATTGCGGAGTCCGTATCCATTCCCTCTATTCTCTACAATGTTCCCGGAAGAACGGGGATGAGTATTGAGGCGAAAACGATGGCGGCCCTGTATCATGATGTGGAAAATATTATAGGGGTAAAGGATGCCGGAGGAGATGTCGGAAAGACCTTGGACTTAATGCGTCTTGTGGATGAAGACTTCTGCCTATATTCCGGAGAGGACGGCTTGATTCTTCCGCTTCTTGCAGCCGGTGGAGTCGGCGTTATTTCCGTATTATCCAATGTTGCACCGAAAGAAACGCATGAAATCTGTGCGAAGTGGTTCGCAGGAGATATTGACGGTGCAAGAAAAGAGCAGCTTCGTGCTTTACCTCTTATTCATGCCTTATTTAGTGAGGTGAATCCTATTCCTGTCAAAGCTGCCATGAATTTGCAGGGAAAGAATGTGGGGCCGCTTCGCTTACCTCTTACGGAGATGGAGAAAGAGCATTTGGATGCTTTGAAGGAAGAGATGATTCGTTACGGTATTTTAAAATAGAGAAATAAAGGCTTGTGGAAAAGAAGAGAAGCTCTTAGAGTAAAGAGTGAATGTTCTTTTTCGCGGCTTTTTTCTTTTGCAGAGTAAAGGAGAGGGATATGAAGATACTTTTGCATGGTGCATCCGGAGTCATGGGAAGAAATGTCTTGGAAGTAGCAAGGAGTACGGAGGGCTGTGAAATTACTTGCGGTGTAGATGCTCATATAGGAGGAGCGGATTTCGGATTTCCGCTTTATGAAGACATTTTTAAAGTAAAAGAAGACTTTGATGTGATTATCGACTTTTCCGTAAGAGAAGCAGTGGATAGACTTTTGGATTTTGCGGTAGAGAAGAAGAAGGCTCTAGTTTTATGCACAACGGGACTTTCCGAGGAGCAAGAAAAGAAGATAGAGGAAGCATCCAAGCATATTCCTATTTTACAATCCGGCAATATGTCCTTGGGAGTTAATCTCTTACAGGAACTTATTCGTATAGCTGCGGCAAAGCTCTATAAGGAAGGCTTCGATGTTGAAATTGTCGAAGCACACCACAGAAGGAAGAAAGATGCCCCGAGCGGAACAGCCCTTATGCTTGAAAAAGCGGTGGAAGAGGGAATTGGTGAAGCGCTGAATAAGGTTTATGATAGAGAAGAAAGGCATCAGGCAAGAGAAAGACAGGAAATCGGGATGCTCTCATTAAGAGGCGGAACAATTCCGGGGATTCATGAGGTTATTTTTGCCGGAGAAGATGAGATTGTGAAAATAGAGCACACGGCCTACAGTCGAAAAATCTTTGCCAAAGGAGCGATTACAGCTGCATTTTTCCTTAGTGGAAAAGAAGCGGGAAAATACGATATGGGAGCGGTTTTACGATAATACCGGTGCAATGCCTATGGAAGGAACTGCGCTATAGTAGATTAGAAAGGGATAGGAAATGGAAGCATTTTCAAGCTACGAAAGTCCGTTGTCCGGAAGATATGCGTCCCCCGAGATGCAGAAGATTTTTTCTCCAAGCTTTAAGTTTAAGACCTGGCGTAAGCTTTGGATTGCCCTTGCGGAAAGCGAGAAGGAATTGGGACTCCCGATTACGGAGGAACAGCTAAAGGAGCTCCGCGAGAATGCGGAAAATATCAATTACGAAGAAGCAAAACAGAGAGAGAAAGAAGTTCGGCACGATGTGATGAGCCATGTTTATGCCTACGGCCTGCAATGCCCTAAGGCAAAGGGCATCATTCACCTTGGGGCGACCTCCTGCTATGTAGGAGATAACACCGACTTAATCACCATGCGGGAGGGCTTAAAACTTATTCGAAAGAAGCTTTTAAACTGCATGAAGGTACTTTCCGACTTTGCCATGCAGTACAGGGCACTCCCCATGCTTGGCTATACCCATTTTCAGGCGGCGCAGACCGTGACGCTCGGAAAAAGGGCAAGTCTTTGGCTTCATGACCTCTACCTTGATTTTTGTGAACTGGAAGAGTGTATTTCTTCCATTAAGCTACTGGGCTGTAAGGGGACGACAGGAACGCAAGCTTCTTTCTTGGAACTCTTTGAAGGAGATCATGAAAAGTGTAAGGAGCTCGACCTAAAGATTGCGGAAAAAATGGGATTTTCCAAAGTGTATCCGGTATCGGGACAGACCTATTCCCGCAAGGTAGATTTTAGAGTACTTTCCGTGCTTTCCGCGATTGCGCAGTCGGCACATAAGTTTTCAAACGACCTTCGGCTTTTACAGCATTTAAAAGAAGTGGAAGAACCCTTTGAGAAGAAGCAGATCGGTTCCAGTGCCATGGCGTATAAGAGAAATCCGATGCGTGCAGAGCGCATGGCGGCGCTTTCCAACTTCATTTCTTCGGAAATCATGAACCCCAGTATTACGGCATCTACCCAGTGGTTTGAAAGAACACTGGATGACTCCGCGAACAAACGACTTTCCGTTCCGGAAGCGTTCCTCGCCTGTGACGGCCTACTGGATTTATATTATAATGTGGCTGAAAATCTGGTGGTCTATCCTAAGATGATTGAGAAGCATCTGCAGCAGGAACTTCCCTTTATGGCTACGGAAAATATCCTGATGGATGCGGTGAAAAAGGGAGGAGACAGGCAGGAACTTCATGAGCGGATTCGGATGCATTCCATGGAAGCCGGAAAGAGAGTGAAGGAAGAGGGCTTGGAAAATGACCTTCTGGAAAGAATTGTAAAGGATGATGCCTTTCCGCTTACCAAGGAAGACATACAGGGACTTATGCGCGGAGAACTCTATATAGGACGGGCCAAGGAGCAGGTAGAGGAATTTCTTTCCGAGTACATTCAGCCGCTGTTAGAGGAAAATAAAGAAGAGCTTAATTTATCGGTAGAGATTGCACTCTAAAATCATGCTATAATTAAAGAATATGAATTAAGAAAGAAGAAGCTGTATAGTATTAAAATGATGAAGCGGGAGAGGAAATGGAGGAAAAATGAAAAGAGTTTTGTTGGGTATGAGTGGTGGCGTAGATAGTT
>CAUTEL010000113.1:0-5925 GCA_963537185.1 uncultured Oribacterium sp.
ATGGATTATACTACCATACAAGACTTGAATATAAGACTTGAATAAACAAGTCTCAATACAAAGGAGGAAGAGAGTATGAACGGAAAAGCAAAAAGCGGTGCCTTACTGGGAGCGGCATTCCTTATGGCAACTTCGGCAATCGGGCCGGGATTTTTGACACAGACGGCAAAGTTTACAGGGGACTTTCAGGCGAGTTTCGGCTTTGTTATCCTGATTTCCGTTATTCTTTCCGCGATTGCACAGTTAAATATCTGGCGAGTGCTTTGTGTAAGCGGAATGAGAGGACAGGATGTCGGAAACCGTTTGCTTCCGGGGCTTGGATACTTCATTTCCTTTCTGATTGTTCTTGGCGGGTTGGTCTTTAATATTGGAAATGTTGGCGGAGGCGCTCTCGGTATTCAAACTACCTTGGGGATTCCGGTACAGATTTCCTACTTTATTGCAGGGGGACTGGCCGTACTCGTTTTTCTATCAAAAGATGCTAAGGGGATTATGGATAAGCTCGTAAAGATTCTGGGCGGTATCATGATAGTGGTTATCCTTGTAGTGATTTTTATTGTGAAGCCTCCCGTAGGAGTAGCGGTAAAGAACAGCTTTGTTCCGGATGCGAGCCTCGGCACTTTGGTTCCGGCAATACTGACACTTCTTGGTGGCACGGTTGGCGGATACATCACCTTTGCCGGTGCACACAGACTGATTGATGCCGGTGTTACCGGAGAAGGGAAGCTTAAGGATATTCAGTACTCTGCCGTTATGGGGATGATTGTGGCAGCGATTGTGCGTATTCTCTTATTCCTTGCAGTGCTCGGTGTGGTGGTAAAAGGTGTGGCTTTGGATGCGGGAAATCCGGCAGCAGATGCTTTCTTCCAGGGGGCAGGAGAAATCGGAAGACGCTTCTCCGGACTGGTGCTTACCTGTGCGGCTATTACATCCATCATCGGCGCGGCCTATACTTCTGTCAGCTTCTTAAAGACCTTCTCTCCAAAGATAGCGGAGAAGGAAAATCTTTGGACTATCGCCTTTATCGTGATTTCCACCTTCGTTATGGCCTTCCTCGGAAAGCCGGCAACCCTCCTTGTTTTGGCAGGAGCTTTAAACGGACTGATTTTACCGGTAACTCTTGGGGTTTGTCTTGTGGCATCTCAGAATAAGAAGATTGTAGGAGAGAACTATAAGCATCCGAAGCTCCTTCTTATCTTGGGAATCGTAGTTGTTGTACTGGCAGCCTATGTAGGCGTTCGTTCTCTTTCCGCTTTGAAATTATTCTAAAAGATTGAACTGTATTTTGCAGAGCGATTTGGTTTATAATGAGTGCCGTACGCAATGCGTACGGCAGCTCGTTTATCTTCTTAACAAGTGCTTCAGGGGAGAGCCTGATATAAGGAAAGTGTAAGATTTTACTTATCGAAAGTGTTGCAAGAAAAGTGCAAGACATTGTTTTATAGAAGGAAAAAAATATGGAAAAGGTAAGAGTGGTTACGGCAGGGGACTCCGCGATCCTGATTCTTTTTAAACAGGAAATCAGCGAAGAAGTGAACCGTCGAATCAGCGCTACGGTGCAGCTGATTAAGATGCAACAGATTGAGGGGATTGTGGACATGATTCCGGCTTATGCTTCCCTTCTTGTGGAGTACAACCCCTTGGTGATTCGCTATGAAGAACTATATAAGAGACTGCATTCCATTGTGAAAATGGATACACAGGTCGAGAGTCTGGAAAAGAAGATTTGGGAGATTCCCGTCTGCTACGGCGGAGAATTCGGACCGGATCTTGATTTCGTTTCGGAAAATTCCGGCTACAGTGTGGAAGAAGTGATTGAAAGACATTCGCGGGATGCCTACCTTATCTATATGCTCGGTTTTCTGCCGGGCTTTACCTATCTTGGAGGCTTGGAGGAAAAGCTTCATACTAAGCGACTCGATAACCCGAGGCTCTGTATTCCTGCGGGTTCCGTCGGGATAGGAGGCTCTCAGACCGGGGTATATCCCGTGGATTCTCCCGGCGGCTGGCGCTTAATCGGAAAGACGCCGGTAAAGATGTATGATCCGACTAAGCCGGATCCGATCCTCACAAGAGCGGGAGAATACATTCGTTTCTGCCCCATTTCCCTTGAGGAATATCGGGAGATAGAAGAGGCGGTAGCGAAGGATGAGTTTGAAGTAAAGTGGTATAAGGGGGAGTAAAATGGGATTTCGCGTAATAAAAGGAGGACTTCTTACCACGGTGCAGGATTTTGGGAGATCGGGCTTTCAGGCACAGGGCTTTAATGTAAATGGCGTCATGGATAAAAGAGCCTTCCGTATTGCAAACCTCCTACTGGACAATCCGGAAAATGAGGCAGTTTTAGAGTGTACTTTAATCGGGCCTACACTGGAGTTTACGGCTCCCATGATTATTTCCATAACGGGAGGGGACTTCCGTCCGGAGTTAAATGACGAGAAGATCCCTATGTATACCGCAATTTACGTTGCGGAAGGAGATGTCTTAAAAATCGGCTCCGCAAGGACAGGAAGAACCTGCTACATTGCTTTTTCCAACTATTTAAAGGTACCTGTGGTGATGGGCTCCCGTTCGACCAATCTGAAAAGTCAGATCGGGGGCTTTAAGGGGAGAAAGCTGGAAGACGGCGACTTTATTGAAACCCGTATCAACAGAAGAATTTACCTCCCAAGTTTTCTCTCGAGAACGCTTCCTCTAAAAGAATATGAGGAAAATAAGGTAAAGATTCGTGTGGTTATGGGACCGGAGGAAGAGGTATTTTCCAAAAAGGGAATCCGGAGCTTCTTAGAAACAGAGTTTACAGTCGGTGCGGAATTTGATCGCATGGGGATGCGGCTGGAGGGAAGCTTTATCGAAACAAAGCGCGGTTCTGATATTATCTCCGACGGTATTGCGCTAGGCTCCATACAGGTGCCTTCCCACGGAAAACCGATTATCCTTCTTGCGGATCGGCAGACAACCGGAGGATATGGAAAGATAGCGACAGTCATTTCCGTGGATTTACCGCGACTTGTGCAGAGAAGAATGGACGATAAGATTCGTTTCGAGGCGGTGAGTGTGCAGGAAGCGCAGCAGCTTATGCTACAGGAGGAACGAGAGCTGCAGGAGATGCGAAAAGCAATTCATAAGCCCTGTAAGGAAGTGCTCGAATGCAGATTGGCTGCAAAGAGATTATCCATGCTGTTCGGATAGGACAGCTTTACGATAAGGAGAGTAGAATGTTGGATTTAGAAAAGTTAGAAGGACTGGTGAAGATTATGGAAGGCTCTAGCTTAAACACCATGTCCATTAAAGACGGCGATTTTAAAATTATGATGAGTAAGCTGGATAATCCCCCTATTGTTGCGGGAAGCGGAGTGGTGAGCAGCATTAGTGCAGTCAGCAGCGACAGTAGCAGAAATACTTCTTCTACGGATAATACCGAGGAGGAAAATGAAGTGCACATCACAAGTCCGATTGTGGGAACCTTTTATTCCGCTAAGGGCCCGACTATTCCTGCCTTTGTAAAGGTAGGAGACACCGTAAAGGCGGGGGATACTGTCTGTATCCTCGAAGCCATGAAGATGATGAATGAAATCACTGCGGATTTCGACTGTGAAATCGAAGCGGTACTGGTTTCTAATGAGCAGAAAGTAGAATACGGACAGCCTTTATTCCGTGTGAGAAAGCTGTAAGAGCGCTACAGAGTGTTAGAAAGCGTTAGAGAGAATGGAAAGAACAGACTTAGTCTGTTCTACAGCTTTAAAGGAGGAAAAGGTGTTTAAACGAGTTTTAGTGGCAAATCGAGGAGAGATTGCGGTTCGGGTTATCCGGGCGCTTCGCGCTCTTTCCGTGTCCTCCGTTGCGGTTTACTCCAAGGAGGATCAGGACGCGCTCCATAGTCGTCTTGCGGACGAAAGAGTGTGTATCGGAGAGGGCTCGGCAAGAAACTCCTATTTGAATATGGATACGATTTTAACCGTGGCGAAGAATATGGGTTGTGATGCCATTCATCCCGGCTACGGTTTTCTTTCAGAAAATGCGGGCTTTGCTAAAAAATGCGAAGAAAACGGCATAGTCTTTATCGGGCCAACTGCGGAAGTGATTGACTCCATGGGAAATAAATCACAGGCGAGAGCGAAGATGCGGGAAGCCGGTGTGCCGGTGGTTCCCGGTTCCTTATCCGTTCTCTATGATGTGAAGGAGGCCTTAGAGGAAGCCAAGAAAATGGGCTTTCCAGTCATGATTAAGGCAAGCTCGGGCGGCGGCGGAAAGGGAATGAGAGAGTGCTTCGGAGAGGAGGACTTTGAAAAGGACTTTCTCACTGCGCAAAGAGAGTCCGCGAATGCCTTTTCGGATGATGCGATGTATCTGGAAAAGTTGATTTTAGAGCCTCGTCATGTCGAGGTACAGATTATGGGGGACAATTTCGGAAATGTCGTTGCTCTCGGGGAAAGAGACTGCTCCATACAGAGAAATCACCAGAAGCTTGTCGAGGAATCTCCCTCGCCGATTGTCAGTCCGGAAACGAGAAAGAAGATGATGGAGGCTGCCGTCAAGGCGGCAAAGTCCGTGCAGTACACCGGAGCAGGAACCATTGAATTCATCATGGATAAGAGCGGGGAGTTCTATTTTATGGAAATGAATACTCGTATCCAGGTGGAGCATGGCGTTACAGAGCTGCTCACGAACACCGACCTTGTCATGGAACAAATTAAAGTTGCGGCAGGAGAGCCCTTGAGTCTTAAACAGGAAGAGATTCCCTTCCTTGGGCACAGCATAGAGTGCAGAATCAATGCGGAAATTCCGGAGAAAAACTTTATGCCGAGCCCCGGTAAAATCACGGCGCTTCACCTTCCCGGCGGAAACGGGGTGCGTGTCGATACCGCGCTTTACACCGGCTATAACATTCCGATGGAGTACGATTCCATGATTGCCAAGGTACTGGTGCTGGGACGAGACCGGAATGAAGCAATCCGGAAAATGAAGGTTGCCCTTGAGGAAATGCTGGTTCTCGGTGTGGAGACGAATCTCGATTTTCAATATAAGATTATGCAGTCCGAGGCTTTTCGGGAGGGAAAAGTTGATACCGGTTTCGTAGAGCGTTTTATGCTTTCGGGAAAGTAGGAGAAGATGAAGGTTGACTTAAATGCAGATGTAGGAGAGTCCTACGGAAGATATACCTTGGGACTCGATGAGGAGCTGATACCGCTTATTTCTTCGGCAAATATTGCCTGCGGCTTTCATGCGGGAGATCCCGTTGTGCTGGAAAATACGGTCGGAATCTGTGAAAAGTCGGGAACCGCAATCGGTGCACACCCGGGCTTTCCGGATTTGCAGGGCTTCGGTAGAAGAAATATGAACTTAAGCCCGAAGGAAGTGAAGGCGATGATGCTCTACCAGATTGGGGCGGTAGATGCTTTTCTCCATAAAAACGGCGGAAAGCTTCAGCATGTAAAACCGCACGGCGCCCTCTACAATATGGCGGCAAAGGAGGAAAGTCTTGCAAAAGCCATTTGCGAAGCGGTTAAGGAATACGATAAGAGTCTTATTATTCTTGCACAAAGCTCCGGCGCGCTCTATAAGGAGGCGGTGAAGCTCGGTCTTCCTGTTCGGGCGGAGGTCTTTATGGATAGAGCCTACGAAGAGGACGGCAGCCTTGTGGCAAGAAGCAAGGAAGGGGCGATGATTACCGATGAAAACCTCGCCATAGATCGTGTGCTTTCCATGATTTTAAAGGGAAAGGTTAAGGCAATCAGCGGAAAGGAAATCCCTATACAGGCGGATTCTGTATGCGTTCACGGAGACGGAGAGAAGGCCCTCCTTTTTGTGAAGAAGCTCCGGGCAGCCCTAACGGAAAACGGAGTGGAGATAAGAAAGCTTAAAGGGTAGGAGAAAATAGAAAAATAGGGAGTGTAGGCATTTAAAAGCTAATGCATGCAACTC
>CAUTEL010000114.1:0-5907 GCA_963537185.1 uncultured Oribacterium sp.
ATTTTTTCTTATATCTTATACATCATCGGTAAAATGATGAAAAAAGATAAATCAAAATGGAGGAAAAGAGATTATTTTTTAGATAAATATCTAAAATAAATAGTCGGTATTCCTTCATTTTTTGTAAATAGGCAAATTTTCTCTTCCATGCTATACTCTTAGCGGTTTGGAACTTTGACTTATCTCTAAAAGGAAAGAAGCGTTCCAAGGAGCTTTTTCCGGATGCTGTATCGTTTTCGCGTATAGGAGTAGAAACGAAAGGGCAAATTGGCAGTAGGTTTTTGGAGATGAGTTTGTAAAAATATATTGAGCAAGGAATAGGTAAATGGGAAAAAAGATAGGTTTAAGAGAATTACTTTTTGTGGCATCCATGTTTTTTGGCATGCTTTTTGGAGCGGGAAATCTGATTTTCCCCGTATCCATGGGACAGAAGGCCGGAGTAGAGATGATGCGTGCAGGCTGGGGCTTTTGCATCACCGGAGTGGGACTACCCTTGCTTTCCGTTGTAGCAATGGCGAGCAGTAAGACCTCCAGCATGACAGAAATGGCAAGTTTTGCCGGAAAAGGCTTTGCCATATTCTTTACGACGATTTTATACCTCTGTATCGGGCCGCTTTTCGCAATTCCGAGAACGGCAACCGTACCCTTTCAGGTAGGAATCGTTCCTTATTTAACGAAAGAGATGCAGAAGCCCATGCTTTTTCTTTTCAGCTTATTCTTCTTCTCTCTTGCTTTACTGCTCTCTTTAAAGCCCGGAAAGCTGCTTACTTATGTGGGAAAAATTTTGAATCCGATATTTTTGCTGTTCTTGTCTATTCTTTTACTTACGGCGATATTTTTTCCGATAGGGAAAATATCAACACTTCCTGCGGTTTCCGGGTATGAAAGCGGCAGTTTTTTAAAGGGACTCTTTGAGGGGTACAATACGATGGATGTACTTGGGGCCTTGGCCTTCGGAAATGTCCTCATTCAAACGATAAGAGCCTTGCAGGAGAAAAACGGGGAAGCTGAGATTGCTAAGGAGGAGAGTGTAGAAGGCGGATGTATAGAAGAGAAGAGGACGAAGAGAGAAGAGCAGTCGCTTCCCTTTATTTCCATTCTTTCCGGATCGATTGCGGCATTGATGATGGTAATTATTTACTTTGCTCTAACCTATGCAGGGGCACAGAGTCGAATTGTTTTCTCCGTGCAGGAAAACGGAGGTGATGTTCTGCATTCTCTTTCAACTTATTATTTTAAAAGTTTCGGGGGAATCCTGCTTGCCGTAATCATATTCTTTTCCTGCCTAAAAACCGCGGTGGGACTGATTACTTCCGCTGCGATGGCCTTTGTGGAAATGTTCCCGAAGAGCCTGCCCTATAAGGCCTATGTCGTTATTTTTACTTTTTTCTCCTTTGCCATATCGAATGTGGGACTAAGTAAAATTATTTCTTACAGTTTGCCGGCACTCTTCTTTATTTATCCGATGAGTATCGTGCTGATTATGCTTTGTCTGTTTGGCTCTTTCTTTTCTTATCATAAGACGGTGTTTAGAGCTTGTATTTATCTTACTATTCCTTTTGCCTTCCTGGATTCCTTAAAGATTTTGTTGAAGGGAAGCTTTAGTCGGTTTGCATTCAGTACAGGGGTGCTTGAGGCGCTGGCTTATATTCCTCTTTTTAAGATAGGCTTGACTTGGCTTATTCCGTCTGTATTGGGCTTCGTTTTAGGGCTTATTCTGTGCTATACTAAAAAGTCCGGAGAAAAAAGCGGAGTGTGATAATTCTTTATGAAGTCTCTTCATTTTGCAGTTTCAATTTATATATTCCGGATCCGGTGAAGAACGGAGCGTTTTGCTACATGATTTTTTGATAGGTGATAGAGGAGGAAATGAATGAAAGTCGTTATTTTAGCGGGAGGTCTCGGAACCCGAATTTCCGAAGAATCGCATTTAAAACCGAAGCCCATGATTGAAGTGGGGGAAATGCCGATTTTATGGCATATCATGAAATATTATTCTTCTTACGGCTTTAATGAATTTATTATCCTGGCCGGCTACAAACAATATGTTATCAAGGAATTCTTTGCGAATTACTTTCTGCACAATGCGGATATTACCTTTGATATGGGTAAGAACAGCTTGGAAGTCCATAACAGTGAGGCGGAGGACTGGAAGGTTACCGTTGTGGATACAGGCCTTCATACCATGACAGGGGGACGCATCAGACGAGTGGAGAAGTATTTGAAGGATGAACCTTTTATGCTGACCTACGGCGACGGCGTTTCCGATGTGGATTTAAAGACACTTCTTGAGTTCCATAAGAAAAAAGGAAAGACGGCTACGATTACTATGGTTAATCTTACGCAGCAAAAGGGCGTTTTGGATGTGGATAGCGAGGGGATTATCCATTCCTTCCGGGAAAAAGAAGAGAAGGACGGTGCTGTGATTAATGGCGGTTTCATGGTATTGGAGCCGGGAATATTCAAGTATTTGGAAGACGACAAGACAATTTTGGAGCAAAGCTCCATGCAGAAGCTGGCATCCGAGGGAGAGCTTGCCGGATATTATCACGATGGCTTTTGGCAGTGTATGGACACCCAAAGAGAGAAGAAATTACTGGAAGATTTGTGGGCAAGTGGAGCGGCACCCTGGAAAAGGTGGTAAGGATGAATTTTCAAGATTTAAAAGAGTTTTATGCGGGAAAGCGAGTTTTTATTACAGGGCATACAGGCTTTAAGGGATCCTGGCTATGTCTTATTTTGGAGAGCCTTGGAGCAAAGGTCTACGGTTATGCCTTAGAGGCAAAGAAGGAGGAGCTTTTTTCCCTGCTTTATCCGGAGCTTTCTTCTCGTAGACAAGAGAAAGAAAGAATTTATTCCTTTGTCGGCGATGTAAGAAATTATGAGCATCTACGCTCTATGCTGGAATGGGCGCAGCCGGAAATCGTTTTTCATCTTGCGGCACAGCCACTGGTAAGGGAATCGTATCTGTTCCCGAGAGAAACCTATGAAACCAATGTGATGGGAACGGTGAATCTCTTGGAGGCAGTGCGCTTTACACCCTCTGTAAAATCCGTTTTAAATGTCACCACGGATAAGGTCTACGAAAATGAGGACATGGAGAATCATGCCTTTACGGAGGATGAGAAGCTGGACGGATTTGATCCTTATTCCAACTCCAAGTCTTGTTCCGAGATTTTGACACACTGCTACCAGAAGTCCTTCTTTTCCGAGCCTGAGGGGAAGGGAAAGAAGCAAATCTTCCTTCCGAGAATTTCCACGGCAAGAGCCGGGAATGTAATCGGCGGCGGAGACTTTGCAAAGGATAGAATTATACCCGACTCGGTAAGAGCCTCTGTAAAAGGGAAAGAGATTGGTGTTCGAAATCCCTATTCGGTTCGCCCCTATCAGCATGTCTTGGAGCCGCTAATCGTGTATCTGGAAATTGCGGCAAGACAGGCCGGCTTTGTGAAAGGGCTCTCCGAGGAGGATTTTTCCTATGAAAAGGGAAAGAGCTTTGCGGGATATTATAATGTAGGACCTAGCCTTGAGGATGCCATTACGACGGGAAAGCTCACAGAGCTTTTCGTGGAGTTTTGGGGAGATAAGGCTTCCTGGGTGAATATGGCGGAGAAAAATGCACCGCATGAGGCCGGATTTTTACAGCTGAATACCAATAAAGTACGCAGAACCTTTCGATGGAAACCTCGTTACACGGTAAAAGAGGCGGTCAAGGAGACTGTGGATTGGTATAAGGCCTGGTCTAAGGGCGAGGATATGCGAAAGGTCAGCGTGGAGCAGATAAAGCACTACTTTGCTGTAGACTAAGGACTATTTGACTAAAAGATTTTTTGGCCGGATGGCTTTTGGGCTAAATGATTTTTCGGGAAAGTGTAGAGAGATGGAACTAAAGGAAAAGCAGGAGAAAGGCCTTAAGATTCTTCTGGAAATAGACAGGATATGCAAAAAATATCATATTGCTTATCGCCTGGATTCAGGAACCCTTCTTGGGGCCATTCGTCATAAGGGCTTTATTCCTTGGGATGATGATGTGGATTTGTGCTTTTTGCGAGAGGATTGGGAGCAATTTGAAAAGGTGGCAAAAGACGAACTTTCCGAGAAATTTGCCCTGGTCTTTCCCAATGAATTTCAAGGGGGAAAGGCTTTCTATGACTTTGTTCCGAGGGTGGTGGATTTAAGTACGAGAAGAAGAGCTTCGGAAACGGAAGGAGATTCCTTTTATGAGGGAAAGCTGAATCACCTTTGGGTGGACTGCTTTATTTTGGATGATTTACCGAATGTTCCGCTTTTGGCTCGCCTTTTCACTTTTAGACAACAAATGATTTTCGGCCTTGCCATGGGGCACAGGAGACGAATTTCTTTAGAGAAGTATAAGGGAATTTCCCGACTTTTTGTTTTCGTTTTATCACAAATAGGTCGCCGGATTCCTATGCCTTTTATCTTTTCCTTGCAGGAAAAATGGGCAAGGGCGGAAGGTCTTCGAAGGGAAAAGAAGAGCAGGGAAGGGAAAAGAGGAGCAAAGGGAGATTATAGCGGAGAAAAAGCAAAGCAAGAGAAAACTTACTCCGATAGGGACAGGGGCCTGTATTTTTCCAATTATCAACCGGACTTCCAGTACTGCATTTCTCGCTATTCCTGGGAGAAGCCCCTGATTTATGCTAAATTTGAATCTTACGAGTTTCCCGTTCCGAAAGGCTATGATGAGCTTCTTCGTATGCTCTACGGCAAGTATGAAATTTTACCGAAGGAAGAGAATAGGGTCCCCGCTCACGAGGAAATGATTTAAAGGGAGAAGAGAGTGAAGAGCTTTAGTATTATCGTTTCTGTATACAATGAAGAAGCAAGCCTGGAAAAGTATTTCGAGGCTTGTTTTTCCGTTTTGCGGGATTTTTGCCTTATGAAAAGAGATAACTCGGATTTTTCCGAGCTCCCTTTGGAAAGGGAAAAATCGGAGCTTCTTTCGGAAAATAAAAAAAACCATGCTTTCAGGCAGAAAAGAGAAGAGCAGGGCGTGAAAGAATATCAAGCGGAGCTCCTTTTTGTGGATGACGGATCATCGGATAGAAGTCCTCTTATCCTGGATCAGCTTGCAGCGGAATATCCGGATTTGGTACGAGTGATTCATTTTTCTAAAAACTTCGGACATGAGGCTGCGATGACAGCAGGCCTGGATCATGCGAAGGGAGATTTTCTGATTTTTATGGATGCGGATTTGCAGCATCCTCCCAAACTCATTCCGGAAATGCTTCAGAAATGGGAAGAGGGCTTTTCTGTCGTATCTATGGTACGAACAAAGAATAGTTCTGCGGGCTTGATTAAAAATATAAGCTCTTCGGCATTTTACTTTGTATTAAATCGCCTTTCTCCACTTCATTTTGAGGCAAATGCCTCCGATTTTTTTGGAATTTCCAAAGAGGTACAGGAGGTTTTAATAAAATATTACCGGGAAAAGGTCCGCTATTTAAGAGGTTATGTCCAATCTGTGGGATTTTCCAAAACGAAGATCTTGTATGAAGCGGGAGAGAGACAGGGGGGAGCAAGTCATTATTCGATTCGAAAGCTTTTGATTTTTTCGAAAAATACTTTGCTTTCTTTTTCCAATCTTCCCTTAAGGCTTGGGATTTTTGCTTCGGTTTGCAGTGCCGTTTTAGGACTTCTTCTCTTGTTCTATACTCTTGTGACAAGAAAAGGCGCTCCTTCCGGCTATGCAACCATTGTGGTTTTGCTTTGCTTTATGTTCGCTGTCCTTTTTCTTGTGGTAGGGATTATAGGAGAGTATATTGCGCTTCTCTTCGAAGAAATCAAGGATAGACCGATTTATATTGTTTCCGAAATAAAGAATTTGGATAAAAATTTTTATCCGGAGGAAAGAAAATTTTAGAAAAGAATTTCAAAGGTGTATAAAAG
>CAUTEL010000115.1:0-5897 GCA_963537185.1 uncultured Oribacterium sp.
ACTGTGGAGAGCTACAGCGTTGAGTGTATTAAAGCGCTTGGAGAGCCTACCGTACAGGAATTTGCCATTATGATGGGAATTTCTGCACCTAATGCGGCGTACAAGGTAAATGCTTTGGTGCAGAAGGGGTACATTGAGAAGGTACAGGATATGAACGACCATCGTGAGTTTCACCTTCGTCCCACAAAGAAATTTTGGGATTATTATGATGTATCCTACCGCTACGTAAAGAAGGTAGAGGAGCGTTGTAAGAAGCGTTTCACAAAGGAAGAGATGGAAAAGCTGGAAGAGATGATTAAGATCATCACAACAGAGCTGATGCCGGAATTGGATGTCACGAAGTTTACCAGGGAGGGTGCTGAGAGACATGTCAGTATCGGTGTAGAGGAATAAGAAGAGTTCTCATATCTGAAAGGAGTTTTCTTTATTTAAAATGGGGATTAGGACGAATTCATGGTACTTGTTTTAAATAAAAGGGAATCGATATTGGAATCAATGAAAAAGGCACTCGTAATGGGGTGCTTTTTTTTATATTTCTTGCACATAGACTTTTATTTGTGCTAATATAAGGCGGTATATGCCTTAGGGGAAAAAAGGCAAAATCTTTTGCAAAGGAAGTACAAAATGAACAAGAAATTTAAGGCTACATTGCAGTTACTGGGAGTCCTGGTTTTGACCGCGGCATTCTGTGTTCTCGGCTATATGAACGCAAACAATATCAAGCTCGGTTTGGACCTAAACGGAGGTGTTTCCATCACCTACCAGACTGTAGATGAGAATCCCACTGCGGAGCAGATGAGTGATACGGTGTATAAGCTGCAGATGAAAGCGCAGAGCTATTCGGATGAGGCACAGGTATATAAAGAGGGAGATAATCGAATTAATATCGATATTCCCGGTGCCACGGATGCCAATGCCATTTTGGAAGAGCTCGGAGAACCCGGAACACTGGAGTTTGCGGATGAGAACGGAAATGTGCTTCTTACCGGAGACGATGTGAAGACAGCTTCGGCAGGAATGACCAACCAAAACAACAATAAAGAATATGTAATTGAGCTTATCTTTAATGAGGCGGGTGCTACGAAATTTGCGGAAGCGACCAAAAACAATGTGGGTAAGCGTATTTTCATTATTTATAATAATGAAGTGATTTCTTCTCCGAATGTAAAGGAAGCCATCACAGGAGGCCAGGCAACCATCAGCCCGATCGAATCCTATGATGAGGCAAATAAAATTGCCTCCACCATTCGTATTGGTGCACTTCCCGTAAAACTGACCGAGCTTCGTTCCAATGTAATCGGAGCAACCCTCGGCGTGGAAGCCATTGCGAGCTCCTTAAAAGCGGCTGCAATCGGTATTGCTCTTGTAATTGTATTTATGTTGCTCGTATATCGCCTTCCGGGCCTTGCGTCATCCATCGCTTTAGTGATGTATGTGGGTCTGGAAATGGTGCTTTTACAGGCCTTTGAAGTGACACTCACCCTTCCCGGTATTGCCGGTGTTATTTTGTCCATCGGTATGGCGGTGGATGCGAATGTCATCATTTTCACCAGAATCAAGGAAGAGCTCGGGCAGGGAAACTCCGTAGAGAAGGCGATTAAAGCCGGCTTTGAGAAAGCTCTTTCCGCAATTCTGGACGGAAACATTACGACTCTAATTGCGGCTGCCGTGCTGTACCTTCGCGGATCAGGAACGGTAAAGAGCTTTGCGACCACCCTGGCTATCGGTATAGTAGTTTCCTTAATCACGGCACTATTTGTTACCAGAGCACTTTTAAATGCCTTCCTTTCAATGGGAGCGGAGAATCCCGCTCTTTACGGCGTGAAGAAGGATACCAAGATAATCGACTTTATCAAGTTCCGTAAGATTGCCTATGCCATTTCCGCAGTTGTGATTATTGCGGGCTTTGCGATGCTTTTCATGAATAAGAAGAATACGGGCTATATCTTCAACTACGACCTTGACTTTAAGGGCGGTTCTTCCACGACAATTACCTTTGACAAAGATTTGAGCATGGAGGAAGTGGATCAGCAGGTTATCCCGCTCTTTAGGGAAGCAACAGGCGGAGACGCTTCCACACAGGCTGCGAAGGTAGCGGGAACCAATGAGGTTATCATTAAAACCAGAACGATGACAACCGAGGAGAGGGCAAAGCTCTATAACAGTATTCAGGAGAAGTTCTCTATTTCTGAAGATAAGATTGTTACGGAAAATATCTCCGGTGCCGTTTCCAAGGAAATGAAGACGGATGCCGTTTGGGCACTTGCGATTGCGATTTTCTGTATGCTGATCTATATCTGGATTCGTTTCCGGGATATTAAGTTTGCATCGTCTTCCGTGCTTGCTCTTGCGCATGATGTGCTTGTGACGGTTACCTTCTATGCGGCATTCCGCTGGGCGGTGGGTTCCAACTTCATTGCTTGTATCCTGACCATTGTCGGATATTCCATCAATGCAACCATCGTGGTATTTGACCGTATTCGTGAAAATATCCAAAAGGGCGAAGTGAAGAAGAAGGGACTCGATTTTGCGGTAAATGAGGCAATTTCCAGCACACTTACCCGTTCTATCAATACCTCGATTACCACCTTTATCACGGTATTCTGCCTCTTCCTTTTTGGAGTAAGTTCTATTCGTGACTTCTCTATGCCGCTTATGGTGGGTATCGTTTCCGGAGCTTGGTCCTCCGTATGCATTGCCGGACCGCTTTGGTATGATTTTGTAAATATGTCCAAGAAGCGGAAGGAAAAGCTTTCTGCGGAGAAGAGTAAGAAGTAAGAACGGTTGAAGTAAGCTTGTCTGAAGTATGAATGCCCGGGGTTATTAACCGGATAGAACACGATGAGAAATCATAGAGAAATCTATGTAGAGTAAAGTTCACTGTGAAGTAAGGAGCGGATATGGCGGCTGTCAAAATGAAATATGAAATAGTAGGGCAGTGCGCTAGAGCCAAGTCTGCTCATATGGAAACCGTGCACGGCGTGATCGAAACCCCGGTTTTTATGAATGTGGGTACGGTAGCCGCTATTAAGGGTGGAGTGTCCACGGATGACCTTCGGCTAATCGGAACACAGGTGGAGCTTTCCAATACCTATCATCTTCATGTAAGAACCGGAGATAAGGTAATCAAGGAGCTTGGCGGACTCCACAGGCTGATGAATTGGGATAAGCCCATTCTCACCGATTCCGGCGGATTTCAGGTCTATAGTTTAGCAAAGACCGGACGGAAGATTCGAGAAGAGGGAGTGGAGTTTCGCTCCCACATCGATGGAAGGAGGATATTCATGGGACCGGAAGAGTCCATGGAGATCCAATCCAACCTGGCTTCCACCATTGCCATGGCCTTTGATGAGTGTCCTCCGGCACTGGCGGACAGGCAGTATATTGAGCCCTCTGTAGAGAGGACGACACGCTGGCTTCTTCGTTGTAAAAAGAGGATGGAAGAACTTAATCAAGAGGAAGGCACAATTAATAAAAACCAGCTTCTTTTCGGCATTAACCAGGGCGGTGTTCTTTCGGATATACGAATCAATCATGCCAAGCAAATCGCCGAGCTGGAGCTTCCGGGCTATGCTGTAGGAGGTCTTGCGGTGGGAGAGAGTCATGAAGACATGTATCGTGTTCTGGATGATGTAGTGCCCTTCCTTCCAAAGGACAAACCGACCTATCTTATGGGGGTCGGTACACCGGAAAACATGGTGCAGGCGGTAGACCGCGGAATAGACTTTTTCGACTGCGTATTCCCGAGTCGTAACGGAAGACACGGGCATGTTTATCACGCATCCGGCAAGCTGAATCTTTGGAATTTAGCTTATGAAAAGGATTTTCGCCCGATAGAGGAGGGCTGTGACTGTCCGGCTTGCAAGGGGATTCGCTTGGAAGACGGGAGCTACACGGGCGGCTATTCCAGAGCTTATATTCGCCACCTCTTAAAGGCGAAGGAAATGCTCGGTATGCGCCTTTGCGTACTTCATAATCTTTCTTATTACAATCGTTTGATGCGAGAGATGCGCTTTGCAATTCGGGAAGGAAGATGGGAAGCTTGGAAGACGGAAGCGCTGTATAAGTTGAAGATTCAGAATTCATAAAACGAGATTTGAAATCTAATATTTTGTATGGATAAAAGCCTTGCTTTTTTCGATAAAAGGTGCAAAATGAAGGACAGAATTGTAAAGGACAAAAGGAGAAAAATATGGGAAACATTGGGGTTTTTGGAACAGTAGCGTATATTTTGGTCATTGTCGGTATCTTCTATTTTATGGGGGTTCGTCCTCAGCAGAAGGAGAAGAAAAAACAGCAAGAGCTCTTAAATAGCCTTGCTGTCGGCGATACGGTTTTAACTACAGCCGGTTTTTACGGTGTAATTATTGACTTAACCGATGATACTGTTATTGTGGAATTCGGAGGAAACAAGAATTGCCGTATTCCTATGCAGAAAGCTGCTATTGTGCAGATTGAAAAAGCGAATTAAGACCTTTCACTTGCCACTCGTTTTTCGGGTGGCAATGCTTATGCATAACGAGTATCATACGAAAAGTATTCGATATCTCTTTCGGGATATAAAATGCTGTAGTTGCTCTTTACGGAATTGACTGTATTTTGCAGGAAAAATTGTTTCATTTAAAAGATATTTGGGGAATGTAAAACAGAAGAAAATCAAGAGGATCGAAATGAAAAATTTAGTTTTACTATTTGGCGGACAATCCACGGAGCATGAAGTTTCTTGCCGTTCGGTACTTACGGTAATAAAGGCGGTGAACAGAGAAAAATACCATCCTATTCTCATCGGCATCACAAAGGCCGGAGAGTGGATTCCGGTAGAAAATACGGACGAGATCGAAGACGGTAGCTGGAGAGATGGAAAAAGGAGAGCGGCGCTTCTCCCGGATGCGACTCTTAAGTCTCTTGTGTTTATGGAAGAAGATGGAAGCTTTCGTTTGGAAAAGGTCGACATCGTGTTCCCGGTTCTTCATGGAAAGGGCGGTGAAGACGGGACAGTTCAGGGGCTGCTGGAGCTGGCGGAGATTCCCTATGTAGGGTGCGGAGTACTTTCTTCCGCGGTTTCGATGGATAAGATTTCTACAAAGCTTGCTGTAGAAAAGACTTTAGAAAGGCAGAGTGTAAGACAGGCGAAGTATATCGCTCTTCGTCACTCGGAATGGAAAAAAGAAAAAAGAAGAGCGGAGATATGCACGGAAGTAGCGGAGGAACTGCATTTTCCGGTATTCGTAAAGCCCTCCAATGCCGGGTCTTCCTGCGGAGTGAGTAAAGTGGAAAGCCCTGAAATGCTGATAAAGGCCGTAGACAAGGCCCTGGAAGTGGACAGACGCGTTTTGATTGAAGAATTTATCAGGGGAAGAGAGCTGGAGTGTGCTGTGTTTTCCGATATACCCGGAGAGGTAGTGGCTTCTTCGGTAGGGGAAATAAAGGCTGCCGCAGAGTTCTATGACTATGATGCAAAATATAATAATCCGGACTCGAAAACGGAGTTAAATCCGGAGCTTCCTTCAGGAGTGGAAGAAAAAATCCAAAAGGCGGCAAAGTCTATTTTTCTTGCAGTAGACGGCTTTTCTTTATCAAGAGTAGATTTCTTCTTTACCGGAGAAGAAATAGTATTTAATGAAATCAATACCTTGCCCGGCTTTACTTCTATCTCTATGTATCCCATGCTTTTTAATAAAGCGGGCTGGAACATTGAAGAGTTGGTAGAGAGGCTGATTTCCAGTGCGGAGCACAGGCCGTCATAATATAAAAAAGAACGGAAGAAAAATTGCTTGGAAATTCCGTACAAGGAGCATCTTGCGGAGAGCTTAAGAATTTCATAAATAATTATTTCTATAGACTTTAAACATTTTTGGAAAGAGCTGGTATACTGAAGACATAATCGATTTAAGAAA
>CAUTEL010000116.1:0-5814 GCA_963537185.1 uncultured Oribacterium sp.
GTCTGTTTCTATAACAAACTATACAGAATAATAATTAGACAGAAGAAAAAAAGATAGTTATAATCCCAAAATATTCACAGTAGTCTTTGTAAGACAAGGAAATGTGAATATGGAGGGATTTTTTTTTTTGAAGCAGTATTAAGAGCCGGAGGGAAAAGAATGGCAATCATTGAATTAAAAAATATAGTGAAAACCTTTCCTTCGGAGAAAGTCGGGGAGGGAGTTCACGCGGTAAAAGATGTTAGCTTAAGCATTGAAGAGGGCGATATCTTTGGTATCATCGGCTATTCCGGGGCAGGAAAGTCCACCTTGGTGCGTTGCATAAACCTCTTGGAAAGCCCGACAAGCGGAGAAGTTCTTGTAGAGGGAAAGAACATTACTGCCTATTCGGAAGCACAGCTTAGAGCTGTGCGGCGGAGAATGGGCATGATATTCCAGCATTTTAATCTTCTAAACTCTGCGAATGTTTTTGAAAATGTAGCGGCACCGCTGAAAAATCAAAGAAGATTCACTAAGGACGAAATTGAGGAAAAGAGAGCAGAACTAAGGAAAGACAGTTCTTTATCTGAAAAAGAAATTAAAGAAAAGGAAAAGGCTCTGCTTAAAAGCAATAAAAAGCTTTCCGGAAAAGAAATTAAAGAGAGAGTTGAGGAAATGCTTCGATTAACGGGGCTGGAAGATAAGGCAAGAGCCTACCCCTCGCAGTTGTCCGGAGGACAGAAGCAGAGAGTGGCAATCGCAAGAGCCTTGGTCGGAAAACCGAAGATACTCCTTTGCGATGAGGCAACTTCCGCACTGGATCCGAATACCACGACACAGATTATTGAACTTCTTCGTTCTTTACAGGATAAGCTGAAGCTCACGGTAGTGATGATTACCCACCAGATGGAAGTGGTAAAAAGCATTTGCAATAAGGTCGCCGTCATGGAGGATGGAAAGGTAATAGAGGAGGGAAGTCTTGTAGAGGTATTTTCCGAACCGAAATCCAGTATCACAAAAGAGTTTCGCGAGAAAACACTTTACCGAAAAGAAGCCCTTGCTCTTACCGAAAAGAATAGAAGAAATCTCTATGAGCTTACCTTTATCGGAGAAAAGGCGAATGATCCGGCTATCATGGAGCTGGTGCGAAATTACCCGGTGGAAGTGTCCATTCTTTTCGGAAATATCGAAATTCTTTCCGGCGTCCCCTTTGGAACCCTCACAATAGATATGAAGGGGGAAGGAAAGGATATTTTGGATGCGGTAGCGTACTTAAAGAGTAGGGATATTAAGGTAGAAGAGCTGGGAGTGCATAGAATAGAGAGATCTTCAGGGAAAGAAAATGACTCCTGTAGAGGACAGAACCCGGAATATTATAAGAATACAGAAAGATCTGAGGAAGTTAAGATAGATGATGAGTTGAGAGAGGAGGACAAAATATGGAATGGCTAAATACTGTGTTTCCGAATGTAGCAAAGCTTTGGCCCTATATTGTGAAATCCTTAAATGAAACACTCATCATGGTCAGTATTTCGGGTGTATTTGCGGCACTTCTCGGTGTTCCCTTAGGAATAGTCCTTGCGGTAACAAAGAAAGGCGAGCTTTTGTCTTTTCCGCCGCTATATTCCATTCTTTCGAAGATTGTGAATACAGTGCGTTCCATTCCCTTCGTCATCTTGATTGCATCCATTCCCTGGCTTGTTCGGGCCATTGTGGGAACGACGATAGGTATGAAGGGGGCCATTGTTCCCCTGATCATTGCCTGCATTCCTTTTATGGCGAAGCAAACGGAGCTTGCACTCCAAAGCATTGATAAGGGAGTCATTGAGGCATACCGTGCAATGGGCTTTTCGGAAATCGCCATTATTTTCAAGGTCATGCTGAAGGAAGGCTTTTCAGCAATCATTCAGGCGGTGACTATTATGCTGGTCGGTCTTATCAGTTATTCGGCGGTAGCCGGATCGGTAGGCGGTGGCGGACTCGGGGACTTTGCCATCCGATACGGTTATGGGCAAAATAAGACCGATGTCATGTTTCTAACGATAGTCATCATGCTGATCATGGTGTTCTTCGTACAATGGGTGGGAGACAGCTTAAGCAAGCTGGTGAGCCACCGATAATGTAGTTATCCGGCATCTTCGATAGGAGAAAATTTGTTGGAAGCATGCTGTTTCAAAGATAGAGACAGGTTTATGCAGAGTAGAAAAAGCCTATCATGGATGAGGATATAGAAAATAGTTTTAGAGGAGAGAGAATTATGAAAAAGAGAATTTTAGCATTAGGACTTACAGTAGCACTTGCTGCGGCATCTTTAGCAGCATGCGGAGGAGCAAGCACAAAAACTACAGAGAAAGCGACTGAAGCAGGCAAGCAGGCCGGCGAAAAGGCTACAGAGGCTGCAAAGGAAGAAAAGGGGGAGTCCGGAGAGCTTCGCACTTATAAGCTCGGTGTAAACGGTTCCGACCACGAGGAGTGGGAGAAGGCAAATGAGCTTCTTGCAAAGGACAATATTAAGCTTGAAATGGTAGAGTTTAGTGATTACATTAAGCCGAATGAAGCTTTAGAGGACGGCGAAATTGATTTGAATGCATTCCAGACAGAAATTTACTTCAATAACTTCGTGAAGGAGAGAGGCTACACGGATTTGGGCGTTCTCGCGTATACCCAGGTTGCACCGATGGGCATTTACTCTTCCAAGTATAAGACTTTGGATGAGGCAACAGGACATTTGATTATCGCTATTCCAAACGATGTAACAAACGGCGGAAGAGCACTCCGTTTCTTGGAGAAGAACGGTTTTCTCACTTTAAAGAAGGAAGCAGGACTTACCCCGACTGTAATGGATATCGAGAAGTATGACAAGGATGTGGAGATTGTGGAAATGGTGGCAACCCAGATTCCGACTTCTCTTCCTGACTTAGCTTTTGCCTGCATCAATAACGGTGTTGCAAAGGAAGCAGGACTTACCCTGAAGGACGATGCTATTGTCTACGAAGATTACAAAGATCCGGATATGAAGAACTACTGGAATATCATTGCTGCAAAGAAGGATCGTATTGAGAGCGAAGACTTCCAGAAGATCAAGAAGGCTTACAACTCCGATGAAGTAAAGCAGGTTGTGTTAGAGCACTACGACGGACAGTCTATCCCGGTTTGGGACTAAGAAAATCATTGTATAGAGTATAGAGGGTTCGATGAAACCCGAGGAGGAGCATTGCTCCTCCTATTTTTCATAACGAGTATCACTCGAAAAGCGTGCGGTATCTCGTTTGCAAAGGAGGAAAACATGGGAAAGACAAAAACAGAGCAAGTGAAGCTTTCAGATAGAGAAGAAAAAATTGCTAAGAAGGTAGAAAAGGAGGGAAAGCTCTTTCAGAACCTGGCACTGGCTATTCACAAAAAGCCGGAAGTCAGTAACTATGAGTTTTTTGCATCGGAAGAGCTGTCAAAGACACTCTCTTCCTTCGGTTTTTCCGTGGAAATGCCGGCAGCAGGACACCGAACGGGTTTTGCGGCAAGCTATAAGAGTAAGAAAAAGGGACCGGTTGTAGCGTTCCTTGCAGAATATGATGCCTTAGAGGGCCTGGGACACGGTTGCGGACACAATCTTTTCGGCACCACTGCCTCTCTCTCCGCTGTAGCTCTTAAAGAAGTGATTGACGAAGTGGGCGGTGAAATCCGTGTTTACGGGACACCCGGAGAAGAAGGAGGCGAGGAAGGCTCTGCAAAAGGCTCTTTTGTGAGAGAGGGTTATTTTAAAGATGTAGACTTCGCTCTTTGCGCACACCCTGCTGATGAGCACAAGAGGACGGGAAGAAACTTGGGTTGTATTCCGGTGGATATCGAGTTTTGGGGGAAGTCCGCCCATGCGGCAGGAGAGCCGGAAGAAGGTATCAATGCTTTGGATGCCCTTATCCAGACCTATAATTCCATCAATGCTTTAAGACAGCATTTGACTGATGATACAAGAATCCATGGAGTAATTCTCTCCGGTGGTACGGCGCCGAATGTCGTACCCGACTATGCCCATGCGAAGTTTTATCTCCGTACCAGTGCAAAGCCGAGTCTCGAAGTCTTATATAAGAAGGTGGAAAATATTGTAGCAGGCTCTGCCCTTTCTATGGGAGCCAAGGGAAAGATGCAGGCCTATCAGAACTGGGTGGAAAATATTGTGCCTACTCCCTCCTTTGATAATTTATATGAAAAGCATTTGAATCGCTTCGGAGAACAGTTTACACCCTGTGATTGGAAGGACTTGCAAATGGGCTCTTCCGATGTGGGAAATGTTTCGCAGGTGGTGCCTACCATTCAGCCGAGTATTTGCATCAGTAAAAAGAAAATCCCTGCTCACAGCCCGGAATTTGTAAAGGCTTCCTGCTCAAACCTTGGACTGGAGTCTATTCTGCTCGGTGCTAAGGTCTTGGCATTTACGGCTCTTGAGCTTTTTGAAGAGCCCGAGACCTTAAAGAAAATTAAGACGGAACACAAAGAACAGGTAAAGAGACAGCTGGAGTTTTAGGAAGCTTAGGATTTGTTATGCTATTTTTCTAAAAAGAGATGCTAAAGAGATGCTAAAGAGATGCTAAAGAGATACTTCAAAGATACTGCTGACATACGATTCTTCTCTTAGAGAGCAAGCCCTTTATCTAAAAAACACTGTATAATCCCAATAAACAGGGGCGTACAGTGTTTTTTGATAAAAATTTTGGCGAAGTCAGAGAGATATCCTTTATGACGAATATGCAAGTAAAAACATCCATTTCTCTTCGGCGCATCGGATGTATGATCTTTATTATAATTCATAACGAGTAGCGTGCACAAACCGTACGATGCCTTGTTTAAATTAACTGAAATTCTTTTAAGAGAGATTTTCGATAGGATTTATCCTTGGAAGCTTTAGCAAGATCATCGATACGTCCTTCTTCGACTAAGATACCCATCAGTTTAGCCATGATATCTTCGCTTTTTTCGAGTCCTTCCGCTAGACCCTTAGCCATTCCCTTAGCCATTCCTTCCTCTGTTCCTTCTTTTTTCCATTGTCTCTTTAAACGATCATAGTATGTAGTCATGGCTTTTTCGTCTCCTTTCTCTAAGTTCTCTGCAATTTTTAGCTTTGAAACCCTCTTGGCAAGTATTTTCGAATGCATTTTTTTAGGATCTGCAGTATAGAAATCTTCTATTAATTTTCCCAAGTCGTTGCTGCTACTCTTACTGGTATTGAGATAGATAATATTTGTTTGGTCGGGAAAATCTTCTCCTAATTCTTTAATGATTCTGGAAATGTGATAGATTTGTTTATCCCCTTTCAAAACATCCCGACCACAGATAAATATAACATAGCTTTCCGGTAAATAATCAAAAGATTTTCCTTTTTTTTGAAATATTCATGTCTATAAGTCCGGAATGATAGCGTGCTCGTTTTGGGCTGGCACCTAGAGAGTCATTTTGCAGTTCAATATTGTAAATATTTCCCTCCTTATCCGTACAAAGGCAATCAAGAACCAAAGAGCGTCCTTCCAAATTCTTTAAATCGCTTTGAATACTTTGGCTTTTCACCCTGAGTTCCGGTTTTTCCAAAATGGTTTGGAGAATAAATTCCGTGCATTTTACATCCTTTAAAACGACTCGCATAAAAATATCGTCCATGAGAATAAGTTCGGCTAAGAACCTTCGCTTTAAATCCAGTTCTGTAGAGAATTTTAAATTGTTACTCTTTTTAGACATAGAACGGCTCCTTTCAAAAAGGATAGAATAAGAATGATGGTAGAGAATATAGAATAGTATAGAGCTATAGAATTCTTGGTATTCATTATACCAAGGATATTAGTAATCTCC
>CAUTEL010000117.1:0-5805 GCA_963537185.1 uncultured Oribacterium sp.
TTCATTCTTTTGCCTTTGGCTTTGGTTTTTTCGGAAAGTTCTATGGCAAACTTACAGTCTGTCTCGATTATTGCCGCATTTCCTATCGGTTTTGTGATTTTGCTTATCAGCTTCAGCTTTTTAAAGGATGCAAAAAAATATATGAAAGAAGAGAAAGGTACAGGGTAAATGTTTCAGGGATTTTTTAATTATGATAATGATATATGGCGTTTTATAGGGAGACTTGCGGATATCATGGTTTTGAATCTGCTGTGGATTGTTTTTTCACTTCCTTTACTTAGCTTCGGTATTTCCACTACCGCCCTATATTACTGTACCTTGAAAATCGTAAAGGATGAGGACGACGGGAATATTCGAATGTTTATTCGCTCCTTTAAAAAAAATTGGAGGGAAGGACTCATCATATGGTTAATTTTATTACCGATTTTACTGATTCTCCTTTTGGACCACCGCTTCTTTACGGAGGTTTTCAGTGACAACACGGTTCTGCGTTTCTTCCTTAGAGGGATAACGGACGCATTGCTTTTGCTTTGGTGCTTTGTCTTTCTTTATGTTGGCAATCGATATTTTGGGAATCGTAGGAGTTTTTTTTCTCCTGAGAATTTTCCCTATTTTTGTGCCTTTGTTTTTTATCTTGGGATTTCCGCTTTTGGCCTGGTTGAATTCCGTTTTCTTCCGGAGAATTTTTGCGAAGTATGAAAAAAAGAAAGAAAAAATTACCCCATAAAAGGGAGGAGGCAGAAGCAAACTAATGGATGCCCCTGCCGAGTATTATGAAAAAAATCTATTAATTGAATAACGATTTTTCGTTATCTGATACAAAGTATAAAAAAGAGGAATGAATAAACTATGTTTAGGCTGTAAACAATGTGCTAACAAAATATGAATGAATCATGAACCTTTAAATTGAAGAGAAGAGAGATGCGGAAGCGATAAGGGAGTGAGAAAATGCTATATAATGAAGAGATGAAAATCGACACGGATCCGTTTTCGGATTGGCCGAAGGCCTATTACAAGGAGAGGGATCCCTTAAAAAGAGAAGTATTCATAAAGGGGAAAATAGAGAGGCTGAAGGATGCGGAAGGCAGTTTAGAAGATAATAGCAGGGAAGAAGAAAAAAAGAGAGAAGAAGAGAGGCTTTTCGTACTGTATGAGAGATATCCTTCATTAAAGGAAAAGAAGGAAGGGAAAGCCGGCATTTTCCAAAATGGAAACACGGTTGTTGATCGTTATATGTTCAGCTGGTTAAATATTTTAATCTGCGGACGTGCAGGGATTCATTTTTGGAATAAAAAGTCTTTGAAAAAAGAAGTGGCAGAGCTCTTGGATATTTTTCATCTTTCGGAGGAGGAAGCCGGTGAGTCCCTTGTCGAATTAAGAAAGTCGGAATGGGAGAGCTTTGCTTCCTTTTGGATAGAAACCTGCGTAGGAGATAAGAGTTATTCGTCCACAGTTTTTGGATTTCTTAGAATGAGCGATGAGTCCTTGGCAAAGAAGATGGGCCGAGAAATTGCCGATGCGATGGTTTTTATTCCGAGGGCCTTGGGGCTGGAGGAAAAGGCAAAGCCGTTAAAGGAAGTCTTTATGCAGTGCTACTGCAAAAGCATTTACCAAGGAGAAAAGTATTGGGAGGAGTTTTTTAAATGAGGATAGAGGCAGTCATTTTTGATGTGGACGGCACTATATGGGACAGTGCGGAAAGAGTTGCGGAGTCTTGGACGGAAGCTTTTTCGGATTTTCCGGAAACTAAGGGAATCGAGGTAAGTGCCGGAGAGCTGGCAAGCTATATGGGGCTTACTATGGAAAAAATAGAGGCTAAGATTCTTCCGGGAATAGAGCCTATGCGAAGACGGGAAATGATGAACTATGCCGTGGACTATGAAAACCGCTACCTGGTTGAGCACCCAGGAGTGTTTTATCCCGATTTTTTTACAAGTATAAAAGCCTTAAAGGAGGAGGGAAGAAAGCTCTATATCGTTTCCAACTGCCAGTCCGGATATATTGAGGCAATGCTTGCAGCGGCAAAGCTTTCCTTTGGAAAGGGCCGGGATTTTGAGGATATTGAATGCTTCGGTAATACGGAAAAGTCCAAGGCGGAGAATATCCGTTTACTGATGAAAAGAAATGCGATTTCTTCGGAAAAGGCGGTCTATGTCGGAGATACGGAGCTCGATGGGGAATCGGCTAAAGCGGCAGGAATTCCCTTTATCTTTGCTAGCTACGGCTTTGGAAATCCGAAGGAATATGCCGGAAAGATTTCCCGGTTGTCAGAGCTCTCGGAGCTTATTCGAAAGTTCGAGAATTAGCAGGCGGATATTCCTTTTCTTGCACTTTTTCTTAAAAAGCACTATACTTGTTGAGCGATTTACAGGAGAAGCTTTTTTAAAATATACATAAAGAGTACAAGAGCCATGAAACGAAGGGGATTTTGGCTCTTAAATAAAAATAAGTTGAGGTTTATCATGAATGAAGTTTTCATCATGAGAGGGGGAAATCCCCTTCGTGGAGAAGTTACCATAGGAGGAGCAAAGAATGCAGCCTTGGGAATTGTTGCAGGTGCATTGCTCACGGAAGATAAAGTTACTATAGAGAATTTGCCGGATGTCAGAGATGTGAATGTTATGCTGGAGGCGCTGAAAGAGGTGGGAGCCAAGGTGGAACGCCCTGATCGGCATACTGCCGTTATTGAAGCGAAGGCAATCAGCACACATAGCATTGATGACGAGTATATTCGTAAAATTCGTGCATCCTATTATTTTATCGGAGCTCTGCTCGGAAAGTATCATGAAGCGACTGTTCCTCTTCCCGGAGGCTGTGCTATCGGACAGCGCCCGATAGACCAGCACTTGAAGGGCTTCCGTGCCCTTGGGACGAAGGCGGAGGTGGAGAACGGATATTTGGTGGCGAAGGCGGAGGAAGGCCTTATCGGAAGCCACATTTATTTGGATGTTGTTTCTGTAGGAGCTACGATTAATATTATGCTTGCGGCAGTCCTGGCAGATGGAGTGACCATTATGGAAAATGTTGCCAAGGAACCCCATATTGTCGATGTAGCCAACTTTTTAAACAGCATGGGAGCCAATATTCGCGGTGCGGGAACCGATACGATTCGTATTAAGGGAGTGAAGCGCCTGCATGGTACAAACTATGCCGTGATTCCTGACCAGATTGAGGCGGGAACCTTTATGTGTGCGGCTGCCATAACCAGAGGAGATATTCTTATTAAAAATGTCATTCCTAAGCACATGGAGTCCATCTCCGCAAAGCTTTTGGAAATGGGAAATACAATTATCGAGTATGATGAAAGCATTCGCGTAGTGGGAAAGCTCGAGCAGAAGGCGACCGATGTAAAGACTCTGCCGTACCCGGGCTTCCCGACAGATATGCAACCTCAGATTTCCGTGACGCTGGCTCTTGCTAAAGGAAATTCCGTAGTTACGGAATCTATATTTGAAAATCGTTTTAAATATGTAGATGAGCTGACCCGAATGGGAGCAAAAATCAAGGTAGAGGGTAATGTTTCCGTGATAGAGGGACAGAAGAGTCTTGGCGGAGCTTCCGTAAATGCACTGGATCTTCGCGCCGGAGCGGCTTTGGTTCTTGCCGGGCTTGCTGCACAGGGCATTACCGTGGTGCATGATATCGGCTATATCCAAAGAGGCTATGAGCACTTTGAGGATAAGCTCCGCGCCTTGGGAGCGGATATTTCCTTAGCGGAAAATGAAAAGGAACAGCAAAAATTTAGAATGAAGGCCGTATAATAGCTTATTCATTCTGCCAGCAACATGCATACTCCAGAAAATAAGCTACTCCGTATTTCATTACGGACTCTTCAATCTGAAAATAGGGGCTGTGCTGCGGACAGCGCAGAGCTTCATCTTCCTTTCCGATACCTAAAATCAGAAAGGCCTTCGGGTTTTCATATTTTGCAAAATCCTCTCCTCCCGTAATAAAAGGGAGGGTGAGGATTTTTTCTTTTGGAAAAACCTTCTCGATTGCTTTTTTTCCTGTTCTTACCACTTCTTCATCATTGATGGTAACTGGCGGACCGGGAGCATATTCTACCGTGATTTCGGCACGGCTCTCCAAAGATACTCCCTCTGCAACTCTTTTTAAAATATTTGGAAATTCTTCTCTTAATGCGGAATCCGCAGCCCGACAGGTTCCCTTTAAAAGGGCACTCTCCGGAATAATATTGAAGTTACTTTTTGCCTCAAAGGAGGTTACGCTGATTACGGAAGGCTGTACGGAAGAAAGCTCTCTCGCTTTGACTCTTTCTAAAGCCTGACAGAAGGAAACTCCTGCACTGATGGGATCGATTCCGTGCTCGGGGTGTGCGGCATGTGTACCCTTTCCTTTTATTGTTACGGAAAAGGTATCTGCAGAAGCCATGACGGGACCGACCGGAAGAGAAGCAACTCCCGGTGCAAAGGCGGTAAAGACATGCAGTCCAATCATGCGATCGCATTCTTTTACGGCAGGAAGATCCTTTAAATATCCGGAGCCGCTGTTTGCAATTTCTTCCTCCGCCGGTTGGAAAATGAAGCGGAAATCGAGTGCAAAATCTTCCTTGTGACGATTGGCCAGTACGGCTGTAGAAAGGAGAATTGCAGTATGAGCATCATGCCCGCAGGCATGCATTACCCCGTCTGTCTCGGAAGTAAAGGCACAGTTATTTTTTTCCTGAAGGGGGAGAGCATCGATGTCTGCACGAATTCCCAGAATTTTCTTTTTGTTCTTAACAAGTGTCGCTTGAGGATTGTGCGGTATCTCGTTTTGACTCACTTCCTCTTTGCTTCCGGAAACAAAGGCGATAACCGCAGTTTCATAGGGACAAATATAAGAAATCCCCTCCTTTTCCAAGACTTCTATGATTTTTTTCTGCGTATTCCACTCCTTCCAGGAGAGCTCCGGGTGAGCATGGAAATATCGTCTTAACTGAATCAGCTCCTCTTCGAACTCTTCGGCAACGGCTAAACTGTTCATTAGTTTTACTCCTTTTGAAACCCCTTTTGTAAGCTCTCTTTTAATGAGTGATGCCGATAAAGAATGCGGCATATCCTTTAAGAGTGCAATGACAATTTGTTTTATTTTAGCACAATTTTTTAAGATGGATAAACAGTAGAATAAGAAAGTAAAATAATGCTATAATCTCATGGCAATCTCGGGCACTTTTTTCCAAGTGCTCTGTATAAGACTCGTCTTTAAGAGAAAAATAGGAAGGCGAAACTGAGTAGCGAAAACTTTTTCGAAAAAAGGAATGAGAGGTAGAAAACGATGAAGATAGCAATGGGAAACGATCATGCGGCGGTAGAGATGAAAATGGAGCTCAAGGCCTATTTGGAGGAGCAGGGAATAGAAATCATCAATGTGGGAACAGATAGCTCTGAGCGTTATGACTATCCGCTTGCCGGATTTCAGGTGGCGAATCTTGTTTCCGAGGGAAAGGCGGATTATGGTATTGCTATCTGCGGGACGGGAATCGGTATCTCTCTTTCCTGCAATAAGGTAGAAGGGATTCGGGCATTTCCTTGTACGGAGCCCTATTCCGCTGTAATGGCAAGACGCCATAACAATGCCAATGTCCTTTGCCTAGGGGCAAGAGTCATCGGTATAGAATTGGCGAAAATGATTGTAGACAGTTTTCTTCTTGCTGAATTTGAAGGGGGAAGACATGCGGAGCGTGTGGCTCTGATTTCGGAAATCGAAGATAATGCGGAAGCATTCAGGAAGAAGCATTTTTAGGATAGAAAGGGGCTGTAAAAAATCAAAATGATAAATAAATTTTCAGCAATATAGGTCTGA
>CAUTEL010000118.1:0-5771 GCA_963537185.1 uncultured Oribacterium sp.
ATATTATATGTGATAATACAAAAAAACTTTTTTGTATTCAATAGTTTTTATGTAAAATACAGAAAAACTTTTCAAAACTCGGGATTTTTTGTTGGTTATGGGAATTTTTATATTTCATAATAGAGAAATTCCGCATTCAAAAAGCGAAGGCCCGGACCTTCGCTTTTTCTTTGGGATCTTTTTTATATTCCCATTTGCATCTGCATAGTAAGTAGTGCTTGTTGTAGAAGTCTCTGTTGCAAGTGCTTCGGCTGTATCATCCGCTTCATAACGAGTATCGTGCGCAAAGCGTGCGATATCTCGTTGGGTATCACTCGCAAAGCCTGTGATGTCCCGTTTAGATTTAAACTCCGGCGTCCCTCCGTGCTCTTCTTGTCAGTCTACTCCTCTTAAAGCACTCCTCTGTTTCCCGAGGCTCGAAGACATGCTTTTCTTTTTCCGCTAGGCAGTTTTTGATTCTAAGATAATCCTCGAAAGAATACAGCTCTCCTGTAAACAATAAATAGTCCCATTTATAAATCGAGTCCAGAATCTTGGAGGTACTGTTTTTCTTATAGAAAGTAAAATGAGGGTAAAAACGAACCCTGCTCCCGATCCCGTCATGTAACTGAAAATCCACGAAGCCGATTCCGGTATAGGGAATGCTCCGGTTTTCTCCTTTTCGATACTGTAGTACTATTTCCTCTTCATAAAATACGGCTTCCACAATATAGGATTGGAAGAAAAACTTATAAAGCTCCCTAAGAGCAACAAAACTGCAAAGAAGAAGTAGTACAAAGATAAACCCAAGGCTGCTGTCCCATCCCACATGTGCGTAGAAGAAGAGAAAAAGTCCGGCGAAAAGCAGCAAAACAAAAAGAGCCGAAATAGGATTGGGAGAATAGTGCTTGATTTCCCAATGGCAATTTCCATTTTCATCCAAGTAGCTGTTCTTTTTCATCTTAATCTTTCAAAGGCTCTTTTAGCCTTCTCTATAGACAACGATATATGCCTTTATAGAGTCGCTGCCTTCAAGAATCGTGAGCGGAATTTCCAAAATGGCTTGTCCTGTCTGCCCCTTATAATAGTTTTCTCTCTCCTCGGCAGAGTAGAAATACAATGCAGCGGAATAGCTGTGTCCGGCCTCTACGGAAAGATCAAAGCCGAGCTTTTCCGTTCTGACATTCCTGGTCTTCGCGCCTACATTTTCAGTCGTTTCAAAAATTGCTTCAATGGAGTGCTGTCCGGGTGTCAAGGCCACGATGGTTTCCAAGTCCTTTCCTGTAGTGAAGGGCACATTGACAAGACCGCTTCCGTCTACCTTGATCTGCTTCCCGTAAATGTGAAGAACTCCCTTATCCCTGTTGTCCTCATGAAACTTCTTCTCACTGTTTTCTCTCTTTTTTCCCATAGAAAGCATTATGGTGAAGGCTACTGCCCACACTACTGCTACTACGGCAATGATAATGATGGTTTGAGTTGTCATTTCTAATCCTCCCAAAATTTTTTTTCAAACAGGTCTTCCTTACGCTTATGTATAATCCATCTGCTTGATTATCCGAGGAAGGCCATATTTCGCCGGACTTATTTGATTGCCTCCATCCACTCCTTCTCTTTAAACCCCACAAGAACCTTGTCTCCATATAAGAAAATCGGTCTCTTTACCAGCATCCCATCCGTTGCAAGAACCGCTTCCTGCTCCTCTTCTGACATGCTTGGGAGCTTATCCTTTAACTCCAGAGCTTTATATACAAGTCCGCTGGTATTGAAAAAACGTTTTAAAGGAAGACCGGAGCGCTCCCGCATTTCGTGAATTTCTTTGGCACTAAGCTTCTCTTCCTTTATCGGACGCTTCCGGAAAGAAACTCCCTCTGCCTTTAAAAAGTCCTCCGCCTTCTTACAGGTTGAGCAACGATCATAGCCTATCAGTATATTCATATTTTCTCCTTTCTACCCCCCTGTTATACTCTACTTTCTCTTATTCCCGCAAGTGATTTATTAAAAAGCAAGCAGTTTTCTTAATATTATTTCAAAAACTATACTACTTAAAAAGCTCTTTCACTTGAACTTACAGTCCTTAATATTGTAGAATGAGAATGTTGTTTTAATTTATCCCTTTTCCGGACTTCTTTAGAACTTACTTTAGGAAAGGGAGACAACTTAGACTTGATAAAGAAAATAAGTCAAAGTAAATTCAAAGCAGATAAAGAGGAAAGACTATGACTGTCACAAAAATGGAATGCCCCAATTGCCACGGCCAGCTTGATATTCCGGAGGGAATGAAGGAGGGCTTTGTCAGCTGTAAGTTTTGTAATACAAAGGTATACATCGAGCCGCATAAGCCGAACATTACCCAGAATTTTAATATAAAGGAAGTGAACTACAATAGGCCAAGTGCTCCCGTGCGTAGTGAATCGAAGGAGCTGAATGTGGTCGCCATCGTAATCGCTATCGGTATTCTTGCCTCTACCTTTCTCTTTGCGATTATTCTTCCCCTTCTCCGCTATCGTTCTTATTCGACTGTAATCAGTAGTGAAAGCTATCGCAGTACACCGGAAGAGGAAGTCATGAAGAGCTTCTCTGAAGTAGCCTTTTCCAAACAGTTTTCGGAGATTACGGCAGAGGACTATGCTTCTTTACAGTACCTTGCACTTAGAAGGAGTAAGGATCCTTCCGACGGACAGGATAAATGGCGCTTTGATTATTCCGAGTCTGTAGACGAATCGGGAAAGGCCGTTTCACCAAAGACAGTCTACTTGAGTGGAGACGACTATCTTAATGAAGAGGATTTACAGCCCTTTACCGGTCTTATAAGTCTTTCCTTTGACTATAATCTTCGCTTTTCCTATGACGACGGATATAGCGATGACTTAAAAACTCTTACGAATTTGCAATATTTGACCATGGGTTCCAGGAGCTTTAAAGAAATCAAAAACCTCGTTGCCAATCCCGAGCAGATTCTCGGGCTCTACGGTGTCTATCTTACTGAGGATTCCTCCTACCGCTATGGGGAAGAAGAGGAAGATAGTGCCGATATTTACAAGGCCTTTTCTTCTCTTAGAGAACTGGCTGTTAATGTGGACAGTGATTTTGAGCCGGGAATCAGCCCTCTTAGCTTTTTCCCGCAGCTTGAGTTACTGGCTTTACAGATAGGAGGTAGTAGAAATACCCCACTGGACCTCTCCCCGCTTTCCTCTTTAAGTCAATGTAAAACACTGGAGATTGACGGATATTATGAACAGGGCGTAGAAAATGTCAGTGTTTTATCCGGTATGCCTCAGATTGAAACATTGATGCTTCACCAGATTATCAACTTAAAGGATTTGCAATTTGCACAGAATATGCCGAAGTTAAAGTCTCTCTACCTGGAGGATCTCCCGATTCTTTCCCTGGAGGGCTTACGAAATCTGCAATCTCTAAACAGCCTATATATAGATTGTAGAGATTTAACAAACACCGATGCTTTAGCAAGCCTTTCTTCCTTACAGAAATTAGGCTTCGGATACCATAATTATGATATCCCCGATTTACACGGCTTATCCGCTTTGGAAGAGGCTGAAATTTACACCGTTGATTTAAAGAGCATTTCCAATATGCCCTCCATTAAGTCCTTGATTATCCATAATCAGTCCGGCGAATATGAAGCAGACTCCCTTCGCGGCATGAATGCCTTAAGCGAGTTAACGATTATCGGAAATGGCATTATTGGAGAGGTCGGTCCCTCTCTGGGTCCTGTTTTACGGGAACTTCCCGCCTTGGAAAAGCTTATTTTCCGTGACACCCCTATGGACGGCTATCAGGACTACAGCTTAGCTCTCTCCAATACCGGTGTGAAGGAGATGTATTTTCTTCCTAAGGACTTAAGCAGCACCAGTACTTCCGATAATCCCGAGCTGCCTCTCTCCCTATCCAAGGTGGAAGATGACTATACTGTAGAGGTATTGCAACTATCTCGCTCGGATATTCATAGTCTGGACGATGATTCCCGTAATTTCTACCCGAATGCCAAGGCCTATCTTTCCCACTTTAAGGCGTTAAAAAAGCTCTATATCAGCAGAAACAACCTGGAAAATCTGGATTGTATTGAGGGGCTTTCCACTTTGGAAGAGCTGGATATTTCGGACAATTACATCTCCGATGTCTCCGCCCTTCGAAATTTCCCGAACTTAAAGAAAGTAAAACTGTCCGGAAATCCCGTAGTGAATGCGGAGATTTTACCGGACAGCGTAGAAATCGTTACAAGTCTAGACTAAGTCTTTTAGGAGGAGGGAAATTAATATATTTTTTTCACTTTGTACATTTTATGGTCTTTATCCATTTCCTTCCTCGTACAGAGAAAGTATTTACGACGAATCGTGCCTTTAGGACCGCCTATGGAGTCATCCCAAGTACAGTCCACATAGAGCCAGTTTCCATCGAGGAGCACTCGATTCCAAGCATGCAGCCTGCCGGCCTTTCCTACTACATACTCATGCTCTATACCTAGAATATACATAAAGAAATCGAAGGTTTCCGCATAGCCTGCGCATACCGCTTTATGTTCCAGCATCGCTCCTCTAAGATATTCACTATTGTAACTCCGGTCACTATATTTTACATTTTTGATAATCCAGTCATGTACCGCCTTAATTTTTTCTCTATCCGTCATAGAGTCCTTTGTGATTCGTTTTGCAATGTCATATGCCATGCGCTGCGCCCTAGTCTGATCGGAGTCATTGTCTGTTGCATAGACCCTTCGCCCTTCCAGGCGCCCGATAACCCGATAATGCACTCGTGCTCTCCCGTCTCCCCATCCATATGGGGATAGTTTCGGATTGGCTTGCATCACATCCGGATTCTCTCTACAATATCGCTCACAATCCATATTTTCTTCATTATAGCCGATAAAGGTCATATCTTGCCTTTCCGGCCGAAAGAAAAGAGTGTGTGCTATGCGCCCTTCCTTTTCCCCATAATCGGTATAGTGCTGAAACAGTTTTTCTTTGTCATAGCCATACAATGCATAAAGCTCGGGATAATCCTCTGCATAGCGTACATAATCGAAGTTTGTTTTATTCACCCTTTTCCGCCAATCGTATTCATAGCCTGTATCAGGCGTAGTCTCTTCACAGGGTCCCCCACTTTCCTCGTCCATCTCCTCTTCATCCGTATACTCATCCTCTGTATACTCATACCCTCTATCCTCTTCGTCCGCGTCCTCTTCATCAGATTCATTGCTACGTTTGGCCCACTCTCCGTTCACAAGATATCCTGCATCATCAATTCTTCCACTTTTACATGCCGACCTTCTTGTTTCCTGTTTTCTACATATGCCGTCCGCGCTCAAAAAATAGCCGTCTATACTTTGGTTTCTCGCCATAGCACCGGTTTTCCCAAGGTAATACCACTTCCCTTTGATTTCTATCCATTGGCTCTGTGCCATGGCTCCATCCTCCATCATGTAATAAAACATGCCGGATTGTGTAATCCATTCGGATTTCGCCATTGCCCCGTCTTCTTTAAAGTAAAACCACTGCCCGTTGTCTTCTATCCAGCGGTTTGTAACTTTTACTCCCTCCTCCCGGTATTCCCAGCTGTGCCCCGTCTGAACCCATTCTCCCGCTATAGACTTCTTTGAGAAAAGAAAGAGAAAAAGGCAAAGAAACAGAATTGTTTTTGTCCGTTGTACTCTCATCACATTCTCCATTTTTTATTAAAAAATCATTCCGGATTTTCGTATATCAAGTTAAACTTAATTTATATTTCGGCTATTTTCAGGAAAATATAGGCAGTTTTTTATTATTTCGTTTTAT
>CAUTEL010000119.1:0-5746 GCA_963537185.1 uncultured Oribacterium sp.
GGGTAGTTTTATGCTTTTACTGGGAAATGGTCGCTTGTTTACCAGAGACGAGAAGGGTTCCTTTTATGAAAATGGAGCTGTTGTAACGGATGGAAATACCATCGTAGAGGTGGGAGATTTTCATGATTTGCAAAAAAAATTTCAGAATGCGGAATTTATTGACGCCAAAGGAGGATTAATCCTGCCTGCATTCATCAATACTCATGAGCATATCTATTCCGCTCTGGCAAGAGGCCTTTCCATAAATGGCTATAACCCGAACGGATTTTTAGAGATTTTAGATGGACTTTGGTGGACCATTGACCGGAATCTGGATAATGAGCTCACCAAAATCTCTGCGGAAGCTACTTATTTGGAGTGTATTAAGAATGGAGTAACCACCATTTTCGATCACCACGCTTCCTTTGGAGAAATCAAGGGTTCTCTCTTTGCTATAGAAGAAGCCGCAAGAGAGTTCGGCGTGCGTTCCGCTCTTTGCTATGAGATTTCCGACCGTGACGGAAAGGAAAAGGCGGATGCCGCAATCAAGGAAAATGTTGATTTTGCCCGCCATGCTCTTTCCCAAGACGATGACTTTATTGCCGGCATGATGGGAATGCACGCAAGCTTTACTATCTCTGATGAGACCATGGAAAAATGCCGCGCGGAGAAACCGAAGGAAATCGGCTATCACATCCATGTGGCGGAAGACATCCTGGATCTTCATCGCTGCTTAAAGGAGCACGGAAAGCGTATTGTAGATCGTCTTTATGATTGGGATGTTCTCGGAGAGAAAACGCTCCTTGCGCACTGCATTTATGTAAATCCGCACGAGATGGATCTGATTCGAGATACCAATACCATGGTGGTTCATAATCCGGAATCCAATATGGGAAATGCCTGCGGCTGTCCTCCCACAATGGAAATTGTACATAAAGGGATTCTTACAGGATTAGGTACAGACGGATACACCCATGATATGGTAGAATCTTGGAAGGTTGCCAATGTTCTCCATAAGCATCATTTGGTAGACCCGGGCGCTGCTTGGGGAGAGATTCCCGAGATGCTCTTTAATGGAAATGCTAAAATTGCAAACCGTTATTTTAAGAAAAAGCTGGGTGTTCTCGAAAAGGGAGCGGCTGCTGATGTAATCATCATGGACTACATTCCGAACACACCTATGCATCCGGGTAATCTGAACGGCCACATGCTTTTCGGAACAAACGGTCGTTTTGTGACTACCACAGTCGGAAACGGAAAAGTTCTCATGAAGGACAGAGAAGTTCTTTGTGTAGATGAAGAAAAGGTACTTGCACGCAGTAGAGAGGGTGCAGCAAGACTGGCAAAGAAGATTAACGGATAAAAAATCAAAAATAACAGAGTTATTCTATAGAAGAGAAGGGTAGCTGAGAACCCTTTTTGTTCTGGAAACTTTGTTCGCAACATTAATGGGCCATTCTTGGTCAGGCAAGAATACCCCATCAGGGAAAAGCCCTCCTGTAAATCAGGAGAAGACGCAGGATCTTAAGCAGGAGGGCAAAATTCCCGAAAAGGAGATTTCCATGAGTGATATTATGACCCCGATTCCCTTTGACAGATTGATGAACCGTATTTTGGTAGAGCATCAACAGGGAGCTGTTTTTGGTATGCAGAAATGCTACCAGGCAAAAAACCTTCAGCCAAACACTCTTTTTGGCAGAAAATTAGAAGGACAGATTGGACCTGCTGCAGGACCTAACACCCAGCTTGCCCAGAACATCGTAGCTTCCTACTACGGCGGAGCTCGTTTCTTCGAGTTAAAGACCGTACAGAAGATGGACGGTAGAGAGCTGGCAGCTTGTGTGGCAAAGCCCTGTATTACCGCAGAGGATGAGTGTTACAACTGTGAGTGGTCCACAGAGCTTGAAGTACCGCAGGCATTTGCAGAGTATGTAAAGGGCTGGTTTGCTTGTAAGGTTATGGCGAAGGAGTATGATTTAGGAGATCCCGATGCTTTCCAGTTTAACATTTCCGTAGGATATGATCTGGAGGGAATCAAGCTTCCCAAGGTAGACCGTTTCATCAACGAGATGAAAGATGCCAAGGATACAGAAATCTTTAAGGAGTGTAAGGCTTGGCTTCTTGCGAACCTTGACCGATTTAAGAAAGTAACTAAGGAAGATGTAGAGGCTATTCAGTCCGAAATTATCAACAGCGTAACCGTTTCCACCCTTCACGGCTGTCCTCCTTCCGAGATTGAGGCGATTGCTTCTTACCTGATTCAGGAAAAGCATTTGCACACCTTCGTAAAGTGTAACCCTACTCTCTTAGGATATGAAACCGCTCGTGCAATCTTAGATGAGATGGGCTACGATTACATCGCTTTCACAGACTTCCACTTCAAGGATGACTTACAGTACAGCGATGCAGTACCTATGTTAAAGCGTTTGCAGGAATTGGCAAAGAGCTTGAACTTAGCCTTCGGTGTAAAGATTACCAACACCTTCCCTGTAGATGTGAAGAACAACGAGCTTCCTTCTCAGGAAATGTACATGTCCGGAAAGTCCCTCTTCGCTCTTTCCATGTCTGTAGCGAAGATGCTGACCAGAGACTTTAACGGAAGCCTTCGTATCTCCTTCTCCGGCGGTGCGGATTACTTCAACATTGAGCGTATCGTGGAGGCCGGCATTTGGCCTGTAACCATGGCAACCACCCTCTTAAAGACCGGTGGATACCTTCGTTTCATCCAGATGGCTGAGCTTTTAGAGAAGAACCTGGCAAAGCCTTGGGAAAAGGTTGAGCTTTCCTTAGTGGAGAAGATGATTGCAGACGCTAAGAGCGATAAGCACTTAGTAAAGCCTGTTAAGCCCCTTCCCAACAGAAAGTCCGATAAGAAGGTTCCTTTGGTTGATTGCTACACCATGCCTTGTCGTGACCGTTGCCCAATCCACCAGGATATCACCAGCTACGGCCGCTTGGTAAATGAAGGCAAGTTCCAGGAAGCTTTAGAGGTTATCTTAGACAAGAACCCGCTTCCTTTCATGACCGGAAACATCTGTACTCACACCTGTCAGTCTGCTTGTACCAGAAATCACTATGAGACAGACGTACAGATTCGTACCAACAAGTTAATCGCTGCAAGAGGCGGATATGATGCCGTTCTTCCCGGATTAAAGCAGGAAGGTGCTGTTCAGAAGAAGGTTGGTGTTATCGGAGCAGGTCCTGCCGGTATCTCTGCCGCTTTCTTCCTGGCAAGAGCAGGCGTAGAAGTACATGTTTACGATAAGGACGCTGTAGCCGGCGGTGTAGTAGCGAACGTTATACCGGGCTTCCGTATCCCTGCAGAAGAAATACAGAAGGACGTAAACCTGGCTAAGCAGTACGGCGCTCAGTTCCACCTTGGACAGGAAGTGAGCGATATTGACGCTTTCCGTAAGGAAAATAACTTTGACGCTGTAATCGTTGCTATCGGTGCCCACAAGGAAGCTCCACTTGTACTGGAAAAGGGAGAAGCTTACAATGCCCTTCACTTCTTAGCTGACTTCAAGGCACAAGACGGCAAGGTAAACTTAGGAAAGAATGTTGTTGTAGTTGGTGCAGGAAATACTGCAATGGACGTTGCAAGAGCAGCGAAGAGAAATGCAGGTGTAGAGAATGTTTATCTGGTTTACAGAAGAACAAAGCGCTACATGCCTGCCGATCAGGAAGAATTGGAAGAAGCTATCGAAGAAGGCGTAATCTTCCAGGAACTCCTTGCTCCATTTACCCACGAGAACGGTAAGTTACTTTGCCACCGTATGGTACTCTCCGAGATGGATGCTTCCGGAAGGCGTTCCGTTAAGGAAAGTGATGAAGTGGTTGAGGTTCCCTGTGATACCGTAATCGCTTCTATCGGTGAGAAGGTAGACGGTTCTTTCTATGAGAAGAACGGCATCTCCGTTACCGATAAGGGACTTCCTGTATTAAAGAAGGAAACGAACGAGACTTCCGTAGCCGGCGTTTACGCTGCAGGAGACGGTGCTTTCGGCGCTTCCGTAATCGTAAAGGCTATTGCCGATGCGAAGCTGGCTTGCGAAGCAATCTTAAACAAGACCATCGGAACCGACCGTCCTTCTCAGACAACTGACGAGAAGATTTACGGAAAGAAGGGCAATCTTGTAGAGCCGGAGAAGGGATTAAATCCTGACAAGCGTTGTCTTGCCTGCGACCACATCTGTGAGAACTGCTGCGACGTATGTCCTAACCGTGCAAACTTCGCCATCAAGGTTCCCGGCGTAGAGATGCACCAGATTATCCACGTGGATTATATGTGTAACGAGTGTGGTAACTGTGAGACCTTCTGCCCATACGATTCCGCTCCTTACAAGGAGAAGTTCACCCTCTTCCACAGAGCCGAGGAAATGGAAGACTCCACCAACGACGGATTTGCATTCGTTGACAATGATGGAAATGCCATTGTACGCGTAGGCGGCGAGAAGATGAACTACAAGGTAGGCGATAAGAATACAAAGCTCTTCTATCGTCTGGCAGAAATTGTGGATACCGTTTACAACGATTATTCCTACCTTCTGATTTAAGAGGAAAAAAATAGGACTGTAGATAATAGTATAAAAAAGGACTGTAGAAAAGTTCCGATTTTTCATGCAGTTGTAGGTCTGAATGCGGGGTAATCTGAGCCCGTCAGTACTTGCTGAAAGCAAGCGCGAGCGACGCTTGAAGCTTAGTACTGCTACGTGGCGAGGTTAGCGAGAGCGTGCCCCGACTTCAGACCTACACTGCAGAAAAACTTTCTGCAGTCCTATTTTTTATCCCTTTTATTTCTTCGGGCGGAAAGAGCCATAGTTCTTTCCGGCTTCCATGGTGATTCCTCTTGCTTTTGCCAGTTCCGATACGGTCACAAGCTGGTAGCCTCTTTCCTTTAGTGCCGGTACGATTAGCTCTGTTGCTTCAGCAGTTTGCTTATAAATGGAGTGCATAAGGATAATATCTCCATCCTTTACCTGATTTAAAACTACATTTACTGTATTCTTTGTATTTTTTGTTTTCCAATCCAGAGTATCAATGCTCCATAAAATAGAAGGCTGTCCTGTTCCCTTTAATGCGGGCTTTACGCTTCCTGCCGTTGCACCGTAGGGTGGACGGACAAGACTAACGGACTGTCCGGATTGTTGCCGTAATATCTCATTTGTCTTATTAATAGATGTTTCTACTGCCGACTGGGAAAGCTTGGGAAGATTCTCATGCTTATAGCTGTGATTACCGATTTCATTTCCTGCTTCTGCTACCCGCTTTACAACAGATGGATACTTTGAGGCCTGTGCCCCGACATAAAAGAAGGTGGCTCTGGAATTGTACTTTTTCAGTACTGCAACAATCCTATCCTCATAATTTCCCGGACCATCATCAAAGGTTAAGGCCACCATAGGTTTAGTCGGATCAATCCGGCTGTTTCCACCTGTTGTATTTGCATTTTCCACAGCAGACGCTTTTTCTTCTACAGGCTTTTCCTCCTCAGGCGCTTCCCCCTTGCTGACTACCGTAATCAGGATTCCGTCAATATGCTTTCCCACTCCAACCGGATTACTGTCTTCTCCGTTCTTTGCCCATGGCTGCCACTCACCAAGGACAAGGGTACTATAGTACACATCATATTTATCTTTTAAATCTCCATTTAAAAAGACACGAATCCCTTCGAGCGGCATATCCTGCCCTTCTCCGATAGACTGTCCGTTTTCATAGATGTCGGACCAACCTGTTCCGGAAATATTAGCCTGATATTGAATAGTAC
>CAUTEL010000120.1:0-5714 GCA_963537185.1 uncultured Oribacterium sp.
GATATAAAGCCACCAAAATAGTAGAACAAATAATAACGCAAACAACCAACCTAAGATTGGTTTAAGAACAGATTCATATATTCCATAGGGTTTATGTATATAGAAATGATTAACCTGATTACACATCTTATGCAAATCCCCTCTTCACCACTTCAATCACTCTCACCTGCTCTTCTTCCGTCATTTTATTATCGGATGGCAGGCAGAGTCCTCTTTGGAAGATATCCGCCCCGATATCCATAATCTCTCCTTCATCAATATATGCATTTGTCCGACCTCGTCCATTACCCTCCCGTGTCACAAAGGCATTCATCCTATAAATCGGTTGCATATGCATAGGTTTCCAGATGGGACGGCTTTCCGCATTAACTCGCGTGAGCATCTCCATGATTTCTTGCGGATTGCTCTTTCCCTTTTGAGACTGGTATAAATACTCTCTCTCTCCTCGTACAATCGGAGACATCGCATCTTTATCGATTAAAAGACAACTGAGCCAGAAGTTCGGCTCACTATTCTTCTCATCGTAAGGATTCATTGTAATGGGTAAGTCCTTAAGCCCCTCTTTGTATCTTTTGTAAATCTCTCTTTTTCTTGCAACATGCTCGTCAAGATATGGCATTTGTCCTCGTACTACTCCGGCAATCACATTAGACATTCTATAGTTATAGCCTATCTCCTCATGCTGATACCAGGGAGCATCTTCTCTGGACTGAGTGCTCCATTTTCTTACCTTATCCGCATCTTCCTTGGAGTCTGTTAAGAACATACCACCTGAAGATCCGGTTATAATTTTGTTCCCATTAAAGCTAATGGCATTATAGTTACCGAAGGCACCCGTTTCTTTCCCCTTATATCTCGCACCAAAAGATTCTGCAGCATCTTCTACAATAAGGGCACCATGTTTCTTTGCGATTTCCAAAATCTCATCCATCTTCCCGGGTGTTCCATAAAGATGAGCGAGTACGATTATTTTTACATCCGGATAAATCGTGAATGCTTTCTCCAACGCAATAGGATCCATGTTCCAAGTATCCTGTTCTGTATCAATAAATACAGCCTCTCCATCCTCATATGCCACAGGATTCACGGACGCATCAAAGGTTAAATCGGAACAGAACACTTTCTTTCCTGTCAAGCTTCCTTCATGCGGTCTAGCCTGACCGTAGAGCTTTTCTCCGGCAAGCTTCGTAGCAAGATGAAGTGCTGCAGTTCCCGCAGAAAGTGCTACTGCGTATTGACAGCCTATTCTTTCTGCAACAAGGCTCTCCACCTCATTTATATTTTTTCCTACTGTGGACATCCAGTTGCTCTCAAAGGCCTCTTGCATAAAGACCAGTTCCTCCCCATGCATGGTCGGGGAACTTAGCCAGACCTTCTTTTCAAAAGGCTTAATGCCATCGATTGACTTCATCCTCAAATACTCCTTTTAACTTCTTTATTTATTCTTTGGCTTATGGATTTTCACAGTTTGCGTCTTTGATTACGACCAGCTTTCCTCTTCCGCATTTTCATGTCCTTTATTCCTCCGACTTACAGATTCTTCCCATCTTTTATTCCGCCGGCTTATAAGTCCCCACAATTTCCTTCACCATTTCCCGTATATCGTCCTTATTCTTGTAGGCAGCTTCCATCAGGTCATCAACCTTACCAAGAAAAGCATCAATATCGAAACTTAGAGGCTTTCCGATATGAATACGCTCGTTAGAGGTCTTTTCCAACCCCTCCTCCGCCATCAGCTTCTCTTCATAGAGCTTCTCCCCGGGACGAAGACCGCTGTATTCTATCTTGATATCGATATCCGGTTTAAAGCCGGAAAGGCGAATCAGGTTTCTGGCCAATGTATCGATTTTAACCGGGCTTCCCATGTCAAGGACAAAGATTTCTCCGCCTTTTGCAAAGGTTCCGGCTTCCAGTACAAGTCCTACAGCTTCAGGAATGGTCATAAAATAACGGATAATATCGGGATGGGTTACGGTTACCGGACCTCCCTTTTCGATTTGCTTTTTGAAAATAGGAATGACGGAGCCGTTAGAACCTAGAACATTACCGAAGCGCACTGCCACAAACTCGGTGTGAATGTCCTGAAATACCGCCCCCGTGCCGTCCTTGTCCGCATTTTCCATTCCCTTATGGGTGAAGAGCTGGGGGATGTCCTGAGCTCTCCCCGCCTTAATCTTACTATCGAAGGCTTGAATAATCATTTCACAAAGCCTCTTGCTTGCTCCCATGATATTCGCAGGATTCACCGCTTTATCCGTGGAAATCAGTACGAAGCGCTTGCAACCGTTTACCATGGCGGCATAAGCCGTTTTATAGGTACCTAAGGCATTATTTTTGATGCTTTCGCAGGGACTTTCCTCCATGAGCGGCACATGCTTATGCGCTGCTGCATGGTAAACTATTTCCGGACGATATTCCTTAAAAATCTGGAATATTCTTCGAGAATCTCTGACTGAACCGATGAGAACAGTAAGCTTAAGCTCCGGAAAGCGGTCCTTTAGCTCAAGCTGAATACTGTAAGCATTATTTTCATAAATATCAAAGATAATAAGTTCCTTCGGGCTATGTGCCGCAATCTGCCGGCAAAGCTCTGAGCCGATACTGCCTCCTCCACCGGTAACCAGCACAGTCTTCCCGTGAATAAATTGAAAAACCTCTTGAAGGTCCACGGAAATGGGATCTCTCCCGAGAAGATCTTCAACCGATACTCTTCGCATGGCCGAAGCCGTAACCTGGCCCGTCACTAGCTGATACATTCCCGGAAGGTTTTTCAGCTCACAGCTTGTTTCATTGCAAATCTGCAGGATATCTCTTCTTTGTGCAACAGTCGCAGAGGGAATCGCGAGAAATATTTTATCCACGGCAAACTTATCGACGGCTTCTAAAATGCTTTCTCTCCCACCGACAACAGGAATATTATCAATAAGCCTTCCCCACTTGTTTTGATTGTCATCAATAATGCAGACTACCTCTCCGTCAACCTCTCCGGCGCGGTGTATATCCCGAATCAGCATCTGTCCTGCGGAGCCTGCACCGATTATCATGATTCTGGACTGTACCCTCTTTGCTCTGACACCCCGAATCAGTAAGATAAAGCGATAAGAAAAACGAATCCCGAGTACCGCAAAGTATTGCAGCATTGCTCCGATAAAATAATAAGAAATCGGCATTCTCTGAAAGAAGAGAGTGATTCCGATGATATGAAAGACAGAGCAAATCACCGTAGCAACGCTTACACGGAGAAGCTCAGAGTAGCTCGCAAAGCGCCATATACTTTTATAGAGTTTCAGATGCCAAAAAACCGCCAAGGAAAAGAGGACATAGAAGGGAAGAAATGCTGTCCATGCCTCCACATACGAGCGGTCAATCATGCTATATCGTAAGTCAAATCTTAGCCATAGGGCGATTAAATAAGAAAGCCCCAGAGCAAGGGCATCATATAACATGAGCCCCAGGGCAATGATATGCCAATGCTCCAGGTGAAAGCCTTCTTTCTTTTTCTTTATCTCATTTTCCATGGATGATTAGTCTCTCTCGTCTGTTTATGCCTGAAACGGAAATTTTTCGCCGGGTTTTACCGTAACATCTTCTACAGTATCCTCTCCCTGCATAATCGTATAGTGCACTGCGTACTTTTGGAAAAAGCTTCCATACTCCGTGTCAGTTGACTTCGTGTAGCGGAAATCCTGAATAGCCGCCTCATTGGAAATATTAAACATCAGCTGATCCAAGAAAACCGCAATAGCTTCATTGCTTACATTTTCCGTAATTTCCGCATGTATGTCCACGGTCTTTGTTGTATTGTCCCCGGAAATCACTAAGTTCTTCACAAAGGGAAAATCCTCAGGATGAAGAATTTCCAAAACATCATTGTGAATCTGATCAAAATCCATGGGAATCTCCACCTCCGCAGCCGCAGTGGTCAATACAGGCTTGTCAACCACCCCGTAGGAAGGCTTACAAGCAGATAACGCACACAGCGAAAGAAGAAGCACGGACACTGCTGCTCTTATATTTACTCTAGTCATCTTATCCTCTTTTCCTTTTTCCCTTTTTCTTTTTGAAAACAGTCTATCTTCTATTTCCAAAAAGCCTGTTCGGAAATAAATTTCTTTTATACCATAACGCATATTATATCATGCTTCCCGTTCATTGCCAGTTGAAAATATTCTTACTATTGCATTGCAATATTTGTCTATTCTTCTTTCCTCGGAAAACTTGCAAGGTCTTCTTTTAAAAAAAATCTTTTTCTTTCCTTCTCCTTTTAATCTCTTTCCTAAGATAAGAAAAAGCCTCTTTCTCTCCCTTGTCTCTTAAAAGACAAAGTAAAAATTCCAGCTCTTCCCTTGTCTTCTCATGAATAAGCGGGGTGCCAAGCATTTTTTCATAATAAATATAGGGGCTTTTGTCCGTATATTCTTCCCCTTGATAATTTTTAGAAGCTGCAATTCGGTCGCAGAACATTTCCGCCACATAGCGGTAGGGCATACGGCAACCTATCATTCTATGCACATTTTCAAGGTCATAGTCACACCAATACTCAAAGTGATGCTTGTTTCTCCCTTTATGATGCAGCCAGGCCTCTGAAGTCCCGGTCTTAATTCTCTCTACACCATTGGGACTCTTATATCCTTTGTAGTAGCGAATCCCCGTGCGAAACTCCGTAAAGCTGTATTTTGATAAGTCATGAAGTAAGCCCTGCATATATAAGCCTATCGCAAAGCAGTACCGCATTACGAGGAGCTTATGCTTTGTAATTGTTTTAAAGTGCCCGAAGGCATTTTTCCAAAAATTTGCTTCCATTTTTATCCTATCTTTCTCTTGTCCGACTTTTATCTCTTTTTCGTTTAACTATTTACGCTTTTAATTCAATATTTTTTATCTCTTAACTCTGTCAGCCTTTCCCAATACTCGCCCAGCGCAAAGCTCGGATAGCCGTAGACAAATCCATAGGTAATAAAGCAAAGAAGTATTGCCCCTCCAACATCCAGGACCGAATGCTGCTTTAAAACCAGAGTGGCTATACAGATAAAAATACATAGAAAGCAAGAAAAAGAGCGCACGGCTCTTCCGTATTTTTCCGCACGAAGTTCCTTACTCTTCATGAGAGCGATATGCATGCAAAGAGAATTATACGCATGAATGCTCGGAAAAACATTGGTAGGCGTGTCGATTCGATAAAGCCTCTTTACCATGAGCATGAAAATATTTTTCTCACTAAGGTATGCCGGACGGAAGTCCGTTCCATTCGGATAAATCTCGCAAATAATCAGACTTGCAATCATGCCCATGAAAAGAAATAGACTGATTTTATAAAAGTCTTCCTTGTTGACAAGCATAAAGTATAAAAGACCGGCAAAAATATAAATAAACCACAGAAAATACGGTACGATAAAGATTTCACAAAAAGGAATCAGATTGTCCATCTCCGTGTGCATGATGTGATAGCCCGTATTTACCGTAATACGACTTTCCAGAGACTTAAACCAGATGGGATAAATGATTCCGATCCACAGTACTTGCGCGTGCCGATAGCGATACAGTAAGGACAAAAATCCGTGCAGTCTCGGGTGTTTTTCCACAAACAAACGAAAATCGCTTTTTCTATATTTGCTATATATCTTATTCCAAAGTCTTTCCATTTTTCTTTCCAAATTCGTTTTCTTAAAAAGAAATCCAGCTTCAAACATAAAAATATTGAAAAAAAAGCTGAA
>CAUTEL010000121.1:0-5657 GCA_963537185.1 uncultured Oribacterium sp.
CTTTTTGCCTTTGACAGGGAAAATACAAGAAGGTATGATAAGGAACAGTGTTTTTGGGGTATGAAGAGTGTATTTTCCGGGCAGTTTATGGAAGAAGGGAGAAGCGGTGAAAGAGCAAATGAAAACAATGAAGAAATTTGGCGAAGAAGCAATTTTTGATGCAAGAGCCTTAGGGGGGTGGAGATTCTTTATTTTGGGATTTCAGCACCTTTTTGCGATGTTCGGAGCGACAGTGCTTGTACCGCTGCTTACAGGGCTTCCGATTTCCGCAACCTTGCTTTTTGCAGGCTTGGGAACACTTCTGTTCCATCTGATTTCCAAGAAAAAGGTACCGGCATTTTTGGGTTCCTCCTTCGCGTTTTTGGCAGGGTATATGAGCATTGCCCCGAATAAGGAGCCGGAGCTTCTTCTCTATGCCTGCTTCGGAGTCGCCCTTGCGGGACTGATGTATTTACTATTGGCCTTTGCCTTTCAGGCCTTCGGTGCAAAAAGGGTTATGCAATTTTTTCCTCCGGTAGTGACGGGACCGATTATCATTGCCATCGGTTTAAACCTTTCCAAGTCTGCTGTGGAAAACTGCTCCAGTAACTGGCCCTTAGCACTAACGGCTATAGTAGTGGTTATTGTCTGCAATATTTTCGGAAGAGGAATGGTAAAGATTATCCCGATTCTTCTTGGTGTTATTGTGTCTTACCTACTCGCAGCTGTTTTAGGCTATATCGACTTTCAGCCTCTTAGAGAGGCTGCCTGGTTCGGCTTTCCGGTAAAGTACGAAAGAACGGTATTTTCCTTATTTACAAGTGGAAACTTGGATCCTGCTTTGCTGCTCAGCAGTTGCTTAACGATTATTCCAATTTCCTTTGCGACCATGATGGAGCATATCGGAGATATTTCCGCGATTTCTTCTACGGTAGGAATCAATTATATGAAGGAACCGGGACTGCATCGCACACTTACCGGAGACGGTCTGGCAACGACTTTGGCCTCTCTCTTCGGCGCACCCGCAAACACAACCTACGGTGAAAATACAGGTGTTTTAAGCCTTACCAAGGTGTATGATCCGAAGGTTATTCGCTTGGCGGCAGTTTTTGCCGTATTTTTAAGCTTTTGTCCGAAGTTCTCCGCAGTAATTGAAGTAATGCCGAGTGCGATTATCGGCGGTATCTCTTTGGTGCTTTATGGAATGATTTCCGCTGTAGGTGTACGAAATGTGGTAGAGACCAAGGTGGACTTCTCGAAGAGTAGAAATATCATCGTGGCAGCGATGATTCTGGTTCTTTCCACGGGAATTAACTATTCCTCTGCAGGTGCTTTGGTATTTAATCTTTTCGGTGTACAGATTGCATTCTCCGGATTGGCTACCGGTTCCTTGGTGGGAATCCTCTTAAATGCCATTCTTCCGGAAAAGGACTACAAGTTCGAGGAAGATGAGCCGAATGAGACCGGCGTGGACTTACAGATTTCACAGGGAAAGAGCTTGCTTTGGGAGCTTGCCATGAAGGCAAAAGAAGCGGAATAAGACGAATAAACAGAGTAAATAGAAAAGTCCCCTACAGAGGCATGAAAAACGCTTCTGTAGGGGACTTTCATAATTCATAACGAGCATCACTCGTGTAGCGCGAGTTCTCGCTTTTATCCTAAATTTTCATTGGATTGTTTTTCTTTTTGTTTTTCGCGAAGGAGCAGCTCTCCGAGCTCTCGGCCGATTTTTCCTCCAAGCTCTAGGGCTGCCGAGAGACTCTGCCCTTCGATTATTTTCATTCTGTTTTCAGAAAGCTCGGTTGGATTTAAGGCGAAAAGCCTGCTGAGCGGAAAGGCGAGAACCAGGTACTTACAGTGGTAGATATCTTCTCTTTGACTACTAAGATTTCTTACGATAAGACGAAACGCAAATCTTCGCTCCTTGTTACAGTCCGTTTCTTCTTCTAGCTTTACGGAGACCAGCTCTCTTTCTGTAGCTGTTTTTATTTCGTAAATTTCTATGAGTCTTAAAAATTGTGAGAAAAGCTCTTTTCCGGAAAAGGCTTTTCCGGAAAGAGAAAGCCGCTCGGAATCGCTTAAGAGACAGCCTCCTACTTCAGAGGACTTTTCCAACAGGATTGTATTCGTTACACCAAGGTCCGCCATAGCAGAAATGGCGGCGAGCCCGGAGGCCCCGCCGCCAACAACGATGCAATCATATTTTCTTTCTTTAACTTCTTGCATGTTCCGTTTCCTTAATTCTTAGTTATGTGCATCACCCATCATAAACTCTACGACTTTCTTCATGTCTTCCGGCTCATGTACGATAAGCTCCAGCTCCTTAATATATGCATTGTCCAGCATCTGGGACATCATGAGCATCTGGGAGAGCTTGGACTTTAAATTGATACGGTCACCCTCAGCGGAAACCAGCTCTACTCTGCCCTTCAAATCATTTAAAAGATTGAATAAGCCTTCTACATTATTTACATTTTCGATTTTCATAGTATTTTTAGTCCCTTTCTTTTAAAATAGTGGCAATAGGAATTTTCCTTTTCCACGCAGTTTAATGCTACTCTTTCGGCAGAGCAAACTCTTGATTCGCCTCCACAATAGTACAAAGAAAAGGAAAAAGCAAGACGGATTTTATAGAAGAATTAAGAAAACGAAAGGAAGAAAAGAATGGATAAAACGGAATTGGAAGCTTTGGAAAGAATTCTAAAAGAAAAAAGGGTAAGGGAATCGGAGCAGGAATTGCCTGAAAAGCCTCTGCAGGAGATTTTTCCGAAGCTTGTACTGGCAAGCCAATCCCCGAGAAGAATAGAGCTGATTCGTTATCTTGGACTGGAACCGAAGATTTATCCGAGCGGAGCGGACGAGAGCAGCCGGGAGAAGGATCCTGCCCTGCTTACACAGCGTCTCGCTTTTCTGAAGGCAGAGGAGGTACAGAGGCAGTTTGACAGAGAAACGCTGATTATTGGAGCGGACACTGTGGTCTATGACGGAGAAAGGATTCTTTGCAAGCCGAAAACGGAGGAGGAAGCTTACCTGATGCTTTCCGGTCTTTCGGGGAGAACGCATGCGGTGTATACCGGAGTATGCCTTCTTTATGGAGAGAAGAAAATGGGCTTTTGCGAAAAAACTCTCATGCACATTGCAAAAATGACTGAAGAGGAAATTCGGGACTACCTTGCCATAGGTGAGTCTATGGACAAGGCGGGCTCATACAATATTCAGGGCCCATTTTCCCGATTTGTAAAAGGAATAGAGGGAGACTATTACAATGTAATGGGACTGCCGATTGCCAGACTGTATCAGTCCTTAAAGCTTTTCAGTCGGGAAGTCATATAATCGCTTTATCCCTATTCTCCCACCTCTCCCGTGATATACATGGTCATTCTGGCCGTGCAAAGTAGCTTTTCTTCGCTATCCCGGACAAAAACATCCTGCACAACGGTTGTTCTGCCTTTATGCAGGGCATTGCATTCGATATACAGTGTGCCGACACCTGCCGGACGGACATAGTTGATGCTTCCGGAGAGGGTGACATTGGTCACACCGTAGGCGTAGGCGGTCATGCCGGACACCATATCACAAAGGGTGTAGAGAGCCCCGCCGTGAACGGCCCCATAGTGATTCAGCATCGCTTCCTTTACCTCTATCTTAAAAAGACTGTGGCCGGGCTCGATTTCCAGAAGCTCTATTCCGTCAAATCCGGATAAGTCCTGCATATGCGCGCGAATTCCCTCCATTACTTTCTCATTCATTGTCTTTGCCCTTTCCTTTTCTCCTTATAAATGCTATATTGTCGGAGGATAATATAGCGTATTTTTATGAGGAAATATAGAGGTAAAAGATGATTGCTGCAAGTAATGTAACCTACAGAGTGGGGAAAAAGGCCCTCTTTGAGGATGTAAACATCAAATTCACGGAAGGAAACTGCTACGGGGTAATCGGTGCGAACGGTGCCGGAAAGTCTACCCTCTTAAAGATTCTTTCCGGTGCTCTGGAGCCAACATCCGGAGAGATTATCCTGACTCCCGGACAGCGTCTGTCCGTTCTCGAGCAGGATCAGTTTAAATATGATAATTACTCGGTTTTGGATACGGTAATCATGGGAAATAAGCGACTTTATGAGGTGCGTCAGGAAAAGGATGCCCTCTATGCAAAGCCGGATTTTTCCGATGAAGACGGCATTCGTGCAGCAGAGCTGGAAGGCGAGTTTGCCCAGATGGACGGGTGGAACGCGGAAGCGGATGCGGAGACCATGCTAAACGGTCTCGGAATCGAAACGGAGCTGCATCACAAGATGATGAATGAGCTGAAGGGCTCTGAAAAGGTAAAGGTTCTTCTTGCGAAGGCCCTCTTCGGAAATCCCGATATCCTGCTTCTCGATGAGCCGACAAACCACTTGGACCTTGTTTCCATTGAGTGGCTTGAGGACTTCCTGATTAACTTTGAGAATACGGTTATCGTAGTCAGCCATGACCGTTATTTCTTAAATAAGGTTTGTACCAATATTGCCGATATCGACTACGGAAAGATTACTCTTTTTGCCGGAAACTATGACTTCTGGTTTGAGTCTTCCCAGCTTATTGTTCGTCAGCAGAAGGAAGCCAACAGAAAGAAAGAGGAGAAGATTAAGGAGTTACAGGAATTTATCCAGCGTTTCTCCGCAAATGCCTCGAAGTCCAAGCAGGCGACTTCCAGAAAGCGTGCTCTCGAGAAGATTGAGCTCGACGATATTAAGCCGTCTTCCAGACAGTATCCCTATATTCAGTTTAAGCCGAACCGAGAAATCGGAAACGATGTTTTGGAAGTGCATAATCTCACAAAGACCGTCAACGGCGTAAAGGTACTGGATAACATCAGCTTCATCTTAAATAGAGACGATAAGGTGGCTCTTGTTGGACCGAACGAGCTTGCCAAAACGGTTCTTATGCAGATTATTGCCGGAGAAATGGAGCCGGACAGCGGAGATTACAAGTGGGGACTGACTACGAGCCAGTCTTATTTTCCAAAGGACAACACGAAGGAGTTCAGCTCCGAGGATACCATCGTAGAGTGGCTTACCCAGTATTCTCCGGATAAGGATACCCAGTTCGTCCGCGGCTATCTTGGCAGAATGCTCTTTAAGGGAGATGACGGGGTAAAGAAGGTCAATGTCCTTTCCGGAGGAGAGAAGGTGCGCTGCATGCTCTCCAAAATGATGATTTCGGGCTCCAATGTCCTGATTCTGGACGAGCCGACCGACCACTTGGATATGGAAGCGATTTCCGCCTTAAACGACGGCTTAAAAAACTTCCCGGGAGTGATTATCTTTGCTTCCCGTGACCACCAGGTTGTGGAAACCACCGCAAACCGTATCATGGAAATCATTGACGGAAAGCTTATTGACAAGCTTACCACCTATGATGAGTACCTTGCATCCGATGAGGATATCAAGAAGAGATTTACCTACACTGTATCCGAGGATGATGCAGGAGATAACTAAAAAGAATTTAAATAGTGAGAAGCTTTGGAATTTCAGAGCTTGGGAGAATAGCGGTAATGGCAATAAAGAAATGTCATTACCGCTATTTTTTTTATCTTAAAAAAGAAGAATAGGATAACACAGAGTCCTGCTTATTTTGATTTGCTACGGAGAAAAGAAAGGAGCAGCAGAGTTTTTGATGAAGCTATTTTAAATTATTTAC
>CAUTEL010000122.1:0-5508 GCA_963537185.1 uncultured Oribacterium sp.
ATATTATATTCAGTCTGCACTACACATAGACAGTAAGGAGAAGCAAGAACAGGAAACTGCTTCTTTAAAAAAAATAGATGATTCCTTCAAGAAAATTGTAGTTGTAAAAGATAATATTATCCCCCGACATGATGATGCAGGTATTTTATACATTGGATTGGAGAATTTTCTTTTGGATGAAAATGCAATAAATCTTTAACTGCTGCATAGTCATATCTTCGAATTACCACAAAATATATACTTTGGAAAGAACTTTCATCGCAAACGATTCTATATTCTTGCTAATGCAGTTTTCAATCGTTATGATATAAGGCAATGGAAGAAATTTCATCAATTATGTACACAGCAAAGATAAAAACGCAACGCATACAAAGAGCTATGCCAGAGCCGGTAGGTAGCCCGGCCGTCACAGAATCCTGTGGTAAGTAACCTTCCCCTCCGGGTTGTCCATTCTTTGTTCATAAGCATTTTAGGAGGGACAAATATGGACAAGATGACTTGTCAAATGACAGTGCTTTTTGAAGGCGCTTTTTGGGTGGGCGTTTTTGAGAAAACAGAGGGGAATTGCCTATCTGTTGCGAAGGTGACTTTCGGTGCAGAGCCCAAGGACTTTGAGGTACGTAATTTTATCTTAAAGCATTTTTATGAGCTGAAATTCAGTCCGGAAGTCGAAACGCAAGTCAAGGAAAGGAAACAGAATCCGAAAAGAGCACAAAGAGAGGCAAAAAAGCAATTGCAGCGCGCTGGCATCGGGACGAAGTCGCAACAGGCGTTAAGTTTACAGCATGAAGAGAACAAACAAAAGCGTAAAGAAAAAAACAGAGAACAAAAACGCATCGAGGAAGAACGGCAATTTATGCTGAAGCAAGCGAAGAAAAAAGAAAAACACAGAGGCAGATAACGAAAATAGTGAGGAATAGCATGGCCGATTTAAAACTAAGTCTTATACAAAAATATAAGTTGGAAAATGCATATACCTATATTTACAGCACAGGTTTTCTTTCTCCTGCGTGTCCGGAGCAAGGCGCAAACGCTCTCCTCTTAACCAGAAGAGAAGAATCCCCCGGAGCCTACACTGTTCTAGTCCTGTCCGAAACCGGCATACAGGAAATAGAGCTTGGGGAGGACTTTCTTGACCGAGAAAATGATCCGGTACTTTTTTCATTTGGAAATGGCTTCGGGGTAATCAAGGCAAAGAAAGAAATTTTCTATTTTACCGGAGATTTTTCTTCACTGGAAATCATCTCGATTAAGAACAGCCTCTTGCCCTTTCGTAAAGTACTGCCGGAAAATGCAAGACAACGGCATTTTCAGACCGTTTCAGACGGTAGCCTAATTCCTGTCTGCTTTGAAAAGGAAGTGTATTACGGCCTTTCCCGATGCTTTGCTTTATTAGACTTTGACCCTGTAAAAAAAGAAGCCAAGTGGAAATGCTTTTCGGAAATGGAGAAAAATGCCTTTACCCATCATAATGAGAGGACGAAGGATGCTCCGAAAATCGACAGTTTAAAAATGGAGGAAGGGGAACTCTACGCCTTTACTTCGGGAGAAAGCACGGGCTCGGTGAATAAATGGGGAATGGATTATTATGCTCTGGCAAAAATCTCCTCTGAGGGCAAGGTAAAGGAAAAGCTTTTGGAGTCGGAGCAATTGAAGGCGGGCGGAAAAAAGTCCGGGGTGAATGGAACTTTCACCCATTCGGATTATCTTATTATCACACCGCTTTTTAACAATGACGATTGGAAGGGAAAGCAAAAACTCTTTTCCCTAAGAACAAAGGAATATTTGGATATTGCCATGCCAAGGGGGATGACGAAGCATAGCTTACACAATATTTGTGGAGAGCTATGCCTCACTGCCCTGTATGACAGAGGATTGAAAGAAATCGGACTTTGTAAAATAGAGACTATTCCTGAGCCTTCCATTTTAAAAGCAGTGCAGAATTAATAATAACCAGTATACTTCCTGCATTGTGCACGAGAGCGCCCACAACCGGCCCCAGTATGCCGGTAATAGCCAGCACAATGGCAAGGAAATTCAGCGCCATGGAGAAGGTTAAATTGATTTTTATGGTTTTCATCATTCTCTTTGATAAAGCAAGAAGGTGGGGGAGCTCTTTAATTTCATCATCTACCAAAGCAATGTCTGCGGCGTCCACGGCAATATCACTGCCGATTCCTCCCATAGCGATACCGACATTTGCTTTTTTCAGAGCAGGTGCATCGTTAATGCCGTCTCCAATCATAGAGACACTTTCTCCTCTTTTTTGCGCTTCTTCTATCGCAGTTAATTTATCTTCAGGAAGACAGTTGGCCTTTACCTCAGTAATACCTACCTTCTTTGCAATGTTTAAAGCGGCATTTTCATGATCCCCGGTAAGGAGTACGGGGGTGATATGCAATTCTCTTATTTTCTGAATGGTATCATAGGATTCTGTACGCAGTGTGTCGGAAAGAACGATAAATCCTGCCAACTTTCCGTCGATTCCCATGTAAATGACGGTGCTTCCGTCAGAAAGATAGCTTTCTGCTTCTTTAGCGACCTCTGCATTCAGGTGGATCCTGTTAAAGAGTTTCGCATTTCCTGCATGGATGGTTTTTCTGTCAATTACAGCGGAAACGCCTTCTCCCGGCTCCATGTGGAAATCCTGGACGGGAAGAGTTTCTTTTCCGTAGCAATGGACAATTGCTTTCCCCAGGGGATGCTCGGACATTTTTTCAACGGATGCGGCATAAGCGTAGAGTTCCGCTTCGGAGTAAGAGGAAAGGGATTTCACCGCGGTGACAACGGGGGTTCCGTAAGTTAATGTTCCCGTCTTATCAAAGGTGATTTTCCGCACTCCGGCAAGACGTTCTAAGGCATCTCCTTCCCGAACAAGAAAACCGTGTTTTGTGGCATTTCCGATGGCAGCCATAATGGCAGTGGGGGTCGCAAGGACAAGGGCGCAGGGACAGAAAACAACCAGTATGGTGACGGCACGAATGATTTGCCCTGTAAAAAGCCAGGTGAGGGTTGCTGCGGAGAGTGCGATCACCACAATCCAGGTAGCCCACCGGTCAGCCAGTCCCACGATCTTTGCCTTGTCAGCGTCCGCAGATTGGACCAACTGAATCATACGTTGAATGGAACTGTCTTTACCGACCTTGGTTGCCTCCATTTCAAAGGCACCGTATTGGTTCACGGTTCCGCTGGAAACCGTATCTCCCACCGTCTTGTCTACCGGTAGAGATTCACCGGTCATTACCGCCTGATTTACGGAAGTTTGCCCAGAAAGAAGGATACCGTCTACAGGGATTGTTTCTCCGGGAAGCACCCGCAGAATGTCCTTAAGCTGAACCTGCTCTGCCGGGATGATTTGTTCTTCGTTATGGGAAATGACACGGGCAGTTTGGGGAGTGAGCTGCACCAGCTTTTCTATGCCTGCTCTTGCTCTGGCCACAGTCAAGTCCTCCAAGAGCGCACCGAGCTGCATGATGAATGCTACTTCTCCTGCGGCGAAATCTTCGTGGATGAAAATAGAGGCAATGAGCGCAAGAGAAACCAGAACATCCGCTTTAATATCAAAGCGGGTAGTCAGTCCGATCACTGCCTCCAGGATGATAGGGATTCCGCAGAAGAGAATGGAGAGCCAGGCAATGTCGAAGGGGAGGGGAAGAAAGGGAAAACGACTGTTCATGAGACTTAATAAAAGAGAAACACCGCCAATCACGAGGAATACAATATCTTTTTTCATTCCACCAACTTCCAACAATTCTTCCAATTTGAACATCATTTTTTTCATGCTTGCTTCTCCTTTTTTTGCTTTATTATCGGGAAAATGAAAATAAAAAATTTCTAATATCCTGGTTTATACCCATAGGGGTATAGCCACATAATATACCTATAGGGGTATAAGTTGTCAAGAAAAAATTAAAGCATATAAGAAAATGATTTTGATGTGAAAAGCAGCCAACGAGATATTGCACACTACGCGTGCGATACTCGTTAAGAATAAGCTGTCTCAGGCTTCGCCCGCGTCACTTGCTCAGAATAAAAAAGAGCCTATAGCGCGCTTTATAGTAGCTCCGCATATAGACTCAAACAGAATTCTTGAAAATCCTTACTGCATGTTGGCAAAACGTTCGATGGCTTTTGTGAAATTTTCAATTTCGGCCTCATCACCCTGCTCCACCGCGTCTTTAATGCAGTGGTGGATGTGCCCTTCCAAAATGACTTGTCCGGCTTTATTTAGTGCGGACTTAGCTGCGCTGATTTGAGACAGCACATCTTCACAGGGAACATCATCATCCACCATCCGATCAATGGCTTTAATCTGTCCCATGATTTTGGCAAGTCTCCGGTGTAAATTATCTGCATCCATACATTTCTTCATAGAGAACCCTTCTTTCCGGCATTACAGTGATAAGAATCATATACCCCTATGGGTATAACCATTCTATCGTTTTTATTGCTGCTTTTCAATGATAATCTTCTCCTACTTCCTATACGCCTCCCATGCTTTTTTGTAAAAAAACCGCATAGATTCCCGACATTCGTCCGGCTCAAGAATCACTGCCTCTTTTCCGAAACGCCGAAAATATGCCTCCAGCTGTAGTCTTGGCCAGTGGAAATACAGCGTATTCCCCTCTTTTTTCAAGACATCCGGTCTATTTTTGGTGACAAGATGAAACTTTTGCATACCTTTATCGGTGAAGAGAACTTTAGCTTCTACACTTTTGGATGCAGATTGGGGGCTTCTTCCGGCAATTTCCTGTAGTTCTGCTTTGCGGCTTTCATCCGGAAGAAATTTATCGGAAGAAGTAAAGAGAGCATGAATTCTGGAGATACGGAAAGTTCGGGGAATTCCGCTGGCGTGGTCCGTACACAGAAGATAATTGCATTGTTCTTCTTTGGATGCGGCAATAAAATAGGGGCAAACCGTGAAATGTAGTTCAGGAGCAGAGGTGGAAGAGAAGCTGATAATACTGTTCTTCTGAATAGCGGCATTTAACTCTAAAAAAGTATCTTGAAAGAGGATTTTTTCCCGGTCTTTTCTGGAAATGGAAAGGTAGGAGCTGAAAAAGTCATTAAGATACTGAGAAAGAGAAACCCGGGAGAGCATATTACTTTCGATGGAACGCATAATATTTAAGGAGCGACCGCTGACCGTCAAGGTGATGGCAGCGTTTCGCTCACTTTTTAATGTAGAACGAGTATTTCTCGTAGAGCCTGCGGCAGTTTGCCTTGCAAGAGTATCCTGCGTAAAGTGCGCGATATCCCGTTCCGGTCTTCGGAGATAGGTATTCATGATTTTATCCGCGATGGCATCGGCGTCTTCCCGGGAAATCGAGGAAAATGCACCGAGGTCGGACAAAATAGTATCCAGTAGCCTTTCCTTTGTTTCACGATATTCATCAAAATATTGGAGCAAAAGCTCCTTCAAAAATCCATTCAGATTTATAGAGCCATCCTTTTTATAAAAATCAAAGAGCTCCGCATCATTCAAAAGGCGTAATCGCATCTCTTCCG
>CAUTEL010000123.1:0-5483 GCA_963537185.1 uncultured Oribacterium sp.
GTGCTGAGGTCGGACAGTTTCTACAGGATATGAGAAAGTTGGGACTCAGGGTCGACTTAAAGTGTATGGAAACAGAACACAATAAAGACTGGAGCCTTGCGGTACTTCATAAGGAGCTTATGGAAGAGCATGCCTTTATGAACAAAGAGCAGAATAAGGAAAAAGAGCCGAGAAACTAAGATATTTAGAGGGCTCTTAAAGAATGGAGAGGAAATACTATGGAAGAGAAGGAAAGAAGGCGGGGAAGCAGAAAGAAGCCACAAAGCTTTGTAAGGGAGCTTTTTGAATGGATTAAAATCTTTTTGGTAGCAGGTATTGCCGCATTTTTACTGAATAACTTTGTTATTGCCAATTCCACTATCCCTACTGGCTCTATGGAAAATACCATTATGGCGGGAAGCAGAGTCTTCGGTTCTCGTCTTGCGTATCGATTTGGAGAAGTAAAGCGGAACGATATAGCCATTTTCCTTTACGGATATAAGTGTAGGAATGATGGACAAACCTATAGAGAGACGGATGAAGGTGTTTGTCCGAACTGTGGCAGGGAGGATAAGAGAAATCAGCCGATTTATTATGTAAAAAGAGTAATCGGAATGCCGGGCGACCATATTGAAATTAAAAAGACAGGCGAGGTGGATGCAAGCTATATTACAAAATTAAATGTACGCTCCGCTTCCGGAAAGGTGCCTGTGGGTACGGTCTATGTAAATGGAAAAGAAATTGAAGAAAGTTATCTTTCGGAGCCCATGATTGTTGATGGAAATCAATTCCCCGAAGTAGATGTAACGGTGCCGGAAAACTGCTATTTCATGATGGGAGATAATAGAAATAATTCTGCAGATGCCAGATTCTGGGGAAGTAATCAATTTGTAAAGAGAGAAAAGATGCTGGCAAAGGTGTATATTTGCTACTGGCCCTTGGAAAGATTCGGCATGGTAAAGTAGAAAAATCCTTAAAAAAGGCTTTCTTTGGAAGCTTTTTTGACCAAGACGGAGTTTTTCACATTTTTAACACAAGGAAGCATTACTCTGTATAAAGCTTTTTTTGTTTAGCCGGCAGTGCTACAATAGACGGTGCCTTTTCTTTAAAGGAAAAGAAATCATTTACAGATAAAAATTAACTGATATATGAAGGAGGTATAATCTGTGGGTAAGACAGAGGGACAGAAGCTGGAAGAAAAACTATTTTTCAAGCCCAAGCATATTGCTAAGGACAATCCGAAGGACATAGAAAAGGCTATGACCTTTGCGGAAGGCTATAAGACCTTCCTGGACCATTCGAAAATAGAAAGAGAATGTGTTTCTTATAGCGTGGCTTTGGCTGAAAAAGCGGGATATAAACCATTCAGTCGCGGAATAAAGGCAAAGACGGGGGATAAGTTCTACTATGTAAACAGAGGAAAGAACTTATATCTTGTAACTATCGGAAAGAAGCCTTTAAATGAGGGAATTCACTTCAACATTGCGCATATCGATTCTCCGAGAATCGACCTAAAGCCGAATCCGCTTTATGAGACGGAGGAGCTGGCTTATTTTAAAACGCATTATTACGGCGGAATCAAGAAGTATCAGTGGACAACCATTCCCCTTGCTCTGCATGGAAGAATTATGCTTTCTGACGGAAAGGCCATAGACATTGATTTCGGAGAGAAGCCGGAAGACCCCGTACTTGTAATCACAGACCTCTTACCGCACCTTGGAAGAGCACAGGGGGAAAGAAAGCTGAACGAAGGAATCAAGGGTGAGGAACTGAATATTCTTTTAGGATCTCTTCCGGTAGAGGATAAGGAAGTGAAGGAAGCCTTTAAGCTGAAAGTTTTATCCATTTTACATGAAAAGTACGGTATTATCGAGAAAGACTTTATGCGTTCAGAACTCACTCTTGTTCCGGCACAGAAGGCTGTCGATGTAGGACTGGACAGCTCCATGGTCGGCGCATACGGACAGGATGATAAGGTTTGTGCGTATACCGCTCTTATGGCTGAGCTGGATTGCACAAAGCCGGAATATACCTCTTTGACCGCATTAGTGGATAAAGAAGAAATCGGCTCTACCGGAAATACAGGTATGGAGTCCGATGCTTTACTTCACTTTGTGGAAGACCTTGCAGAGTGTGAAGGAGAGAGAGTAAGAGACATTCTTCGAAATTCCCTTTGCCTTTCCTCCGATGTCAATGCAGCCTATGATCCCACCTTCCCGGATGTATATGAGAAGCAGAATTCTTCCTTCTTTAACCATGGACCGGTTCTTACCAAGTATACCGGTGTAAGAGGAAAAGGCGGTTCCAACGATGCTTCTGCGGAAACCATGCAGAAGGTGATTCAGTATATGGATGATGCCGGTGTAGCTTGGCAGATCGGAGAACTTGGAAAGGTAGACGAGGGTGGCGGAGGAACCATTGCCATGTTCATGGGAAATATGGATGTGGATACAGTGGACCTCGGCGTAGCCGTGCTATCCATGCATGCGCCTTTCGAGCTTACGGCAAAGCTGGATGTTTACTATACCTACAAGGCGTTTTTAGCTTTTAATAAGTAAGAACGGATTTGTTACGGAGAGAAGGAGAAGTGATGAGAGGGAAATAAAGAATTTTCCTTTCTCCTTTTTCAAAAATAATAAAGTAAGGAGTATTATGAGAAAAAAGAAGATTTTTGCTGTAGCTGCGATTTTAGCTATGGCGGTATTTGCAGCAGCTTGTGGAAAGAAAGGGACGGAAAGCAAGGCTTCCGCATCGGATATTAAGGAATCTGCGGCGGCAAGCCCCTCTACCTTAACAGAGGACAGTCCGGAGATTAAGGAGCTGGAAAATATGACAGTTCCCGAGGAACCGAAGGTTTCCGAAATGGGTAAGATTACCCTTCCTGACTTCAAAACAATTTCCGTTACTGTAGCACCGATGGAAAATGTTACTCAAGAAGAAGTCGATGCAGTGATTCAGCAGGCGCTGGCAGAAAGTCCAGAGGTCGTTGAGGATGCAGCAAAGGAAGGCGATACGGTAAATATCGACTACAGCGGATCCATTGACGGTGTAAAGTTTGATGGCGGAACAGCAGAGAAGCAGGATTTGAAGCTGGGATCTGGCCAGTTTATTCCGGGCTTCGAAGATCAGCTTATCGGTGCAAAAGCGGGAGAGACTGTAACTGTAAAGGTGACCTTCCCCGAGCAGTACGGAAACGCGGATTTAGCCGGAAAAGCAGCAGAGTTCGAGGTTAAGGTAAATGAAGTAAAGCGTGAGCCTGAGCTTAGTGACGAATGGGTAAAGAATTATGACGGCACTACTGCAGAAACGATAGAGAGCTACAGGGATCAAATCAGAGAGCAGCTACAGAACAGAAAAGAGTTCAACTACCATTCGGAAATTCAGGATCAAGCTATCCAGCAGATTTCCGAGAAGACCGAGGTAGAGCTCTCCAAGAACTTCTTAGATTATGCCAAGGCATATATTTTAAATGCCCAGTTAAGTCAGTATAAGCAGTATGGTATGGGAGCTGCCGATGTTATCAATATGTCCGGAAAGACGGTAGAACAGTTCAAGGAAGATGCCTATGCCAATGCGGAAACCTATGCGAAGCAGCTTTTCATTATGAGAAAAATTGCCGATGAGCAAAATATCCGCGCAACAGATGAGCTTCTTGACGAGCTTGCCAAGGCGGAGTCTTCCCTTACCGGTGAAGAAACCAATCGCATCAAGCTGATTGAGCAGTATGGTAAGGAGCTGGTAGAGGAAGCCGCTATACGGAATAAAGTCATGGACTATATCGAGTCTCAGATTAAGATTACGGAAGAAGAGCCGCCTATAGAAACCCAGATGGATACGGGAAAGAACTGAAGCGGAAAAAAGAAGTAAAATCCCGTATTCAGTGATGTTATGGAATGAAAAAAGAGAAATCTGCCCTTACACGAGTGTAGGGGTGGATTTTTTTATGTGGAAACAGCCTGATATTGACAATTCTTAAGTTTTTTCTACAATAAAAATAAAAAACCATAAACTACAAGGAAGGGGAAAAAATGAAGACAAATAAGAGAAAAAAAATGCTTGTGCTCGGTGTACTCGGTTTGCTTTTCAGTGGCAGTCTAAGTATGTCCTCCCTGGCAGGAAACTGGGTGAAAAACGGTACTGTTTGGGAATACCATGAAAATGGAGTAAAGGTAGTGAACCGCTGGGTACAGGACAACGGAAAATGGTATTATTTCGGGAAATCCGGCGCAATGGCTCATAATCAATGTGTGGATGGGTATTACATCAGTTCTGACGGTGTTTGGCGGAAGAACGAAACGGAGAAAGCCGTAAAGAAAAGTGGAAGAATTATCCAATCCGATTGGGAGGTTGCGCGGGACTTTGGATACGCTACGGACAACTATGATTCCGGTGACACGGAGCTTGATGTAGATTGGGAGTAAAGGAGAGGGTAAACAAGATGAAAAAATGTGTAAAAAGAAGAATCTGCGCAGCCTTACTGGTATTGCTTCCGTTTTTGTGCAATATAAAAAGCTATGCGTATTTCCGTGACCGAATTGAGAGAGATACCATGGACTATATTCGCTATGCCAATGAGAATCCGGATCTCTATGCTTCATATGGATATGATCGGGACAAGCTCTATGAACATTACATAAATAGCGGAAAAGAGGAGGGGCGTTTGGCGCACTGTCTCTATAATAGACCGGACAGACAATCCATTTATATGTGGGGGTGGAACGCGGAAAATCTGGATACGGAACGCTATGCGAGAGAGAATCCCGATGTTGCGGCAGCGATAGGTACGAATCCGGAAGCGCTGAGGACGCATTTTCTGGAGCACGGACTGCTGGAAAACAGAAAAGGCTACGGTCTTCCCTATGAGCATGACATCACAAAGGCCAAGGGTATGATTTTTGATGTTGCAGCCCAAATTACGAACGATTCCATGACGGACAGAGAAAAAATCAAGGCGGTACATGACTGGATTGTGCATCACACAGATTATGATAAGGAAAATTATGAAAGGGGTACAATTCCGGATGAATCATATCATATCGAAGGCCTGATGTTAAAGGGGAAAGCGGTTTGCGAGGGCTATGCGGAAACCTTTGACTACTTTATGTATGTTTTGGGAATCGAGCATGAGATGGTGGACGGATGGGTAGATGGCGATACAAATAGAAGACATGCTTGGAATAGGGTGCTCTTGGATGATACCTGGCTCTATGTAGATTGCACATGGGATGATTTAAGCCACCATGCCGGAAAAGATGTTATTCGCTACAATTACTTTTTATGTACGGAGTCGGAGATAGCAGGAGACCACAGCGCAAGAGATTCCTATAAAGTATATTAATTTCTTGCATGATCGATTCATAAAAAATGAGTTTATTTTACAGAAGAAGAGCCTCCTATAGAAACCCAAATGGATACGGGAAATACCGGAAACTAAAGAAGGCAAGGAAAAGGAAAATCCTTTAGTTAAAATGGATTAAGAGATATTGCTGTCTCTTATACACATC
>CAUTEL010000124.1:0-5454 GCA_963537185.1 uncultured Oribacterium sp.
ATATAGAATATTGCATCTTTCCCCGTGATACTCGTTATACATAAAAATACCGACCTCCAAATCGTTAGATTTTGGTCTAACTTTTTGGGGTCGGTACAATATTTTTTGCCGCTCTTTTTTAGCGTATAATTTCCTTCCTTTTCTTTTTAAGATACCGTAAAAGAAAAAGCAGAGAAAGGAAAAGCAAGAGATTTCCCGGCAGGATAAGGCTCGAAGCTAAAGCCCCCATCGGCGGAATCGGATCTTTCCTGTTTTCAAATTCCAAAACTTCCTTTGCTCCTCCTGTCTTCTTCTGCAAAACTTTTTTCGCGGTAAAACGATAGCCGTCTATAGGAGTCATGCCAAGCGTATATCCGCTCGTCACGGACGGAAGATACCCTTTCGGATCCTCTCCCACCTGATACTGATAGCCTGCAGGGAGCAGGAAGTCCAGACCCTGTCCGTCTTTTAAGCTGAAGCGAATCGTGGAATCCGTGGCATAAAAGCTGATTGCACTTTTCGTAGCTGCAGAAAAGTTCGCTTTCAAGCTGTCAAAGTCCGTTTGATTAATCGCAACTCCTCCCGCTTTAAAGAGCTTTAAACGGAAGGGGAAGAGAAGATTCCTGTCTCCCCAGGTTCCGCTCACCTTTTTCTGAATGCGTAGAATCTGCTTTTCTTCCGTCTCATAGATATTTTTGAGCTTCAGCTCCTTCGTTTCCGCTTCGGAAAGATTTAGCGTTTCCAGCACATACGCTCCGCTTGATCCGGTATTAATTGTCCGTGAAGAAGTCGCAATAATATCTATCTTCTTAAAATGAAGGGTTTTCCCTGCTATCGTGACCGTGTCTTTTCCGGAAGGAATTATCTCGGAAACCCGGTACTTTCTTCCCGGAATTAAGCCGCCTATGGTTAAAACATACTGCTTCTGTCCCCCGTTTAGCTCCGTGGTAACGAAGGAACCCAATTTATTCCCCGACTGCATCATCTGAAAGGTCTTCACTTCCGTAAAAGTACCCGTTCCGGCATTCTTTTCTTCCTCCAGTTTAAAGGAGCAGTTCTTCAAAAGCTCTAACTCCTCATTCGAGTTGGAAGTCCCTTGGAAACTCTTCACAATGCGAAGCGTGGCAGGCTCAACCTGCACTACCGGCTTTTTGTACAGCTTCTTCCCGGGATTTTCTCTCTGATTATTCGCTTTCACCCGTTCATACTCTAAATATGCCCCTTCATTCGAGTAAAAGCCGTCTTTCTCCGAAGAGGTGTGAAACTCCGATTCCGGCGTTTCCCCGTATAAAGAGTACTGATCCGTCCCTTTGTCTCCTGTCTTTTTCCATTTCCCGAATGTTGCCTGCCGTATTCCCGAGATATTGCTTCCGTCAACATCGTCCAAATACCCGATATCACCGTTCGGACCAACCCGAACCTTACGCTCATCCTCCTTATCAAAGTAGTCCATAAAATTCTTCTGGTACTTTTCATAAGCTTTGACAGTGGGCTTTACATTCACCGTAAGACGGAAAGCGTAGCCTTTGGGGAAACTGAAATCACCGGGTTTAGTCTCTAATTTAATGATTTCATTGTATGGATCATATCTTGCATCTACGCCATTATAGCCTAAAAAACCTTCCGCAGCTCCGGGATTATTGACTTTGGCAAGCGGTTTTCCGTCATCATCCACCTTCCAGACCTCAGCCCTAAGCTTTGCATCCCTATCTGTCTGATTATTATTGTCAAAGTTTACTTTCACGTTCTCACTAAGTTGATCCCAGATGTTCACTTTACTGATACGAAGTGGCGATATCGGGGGTGCAATTTTATCTCTAAGTTCTTCTTTCTTTGCTACTAAATCATCTCTTACATTGCTTGTTATTTTAATCACTTCCTGCGTTATGTCTTTACTTAGCGGCTGCTCCCAAGGATGTCCCCCTGTCGCCCAGTACTGTTTTGCTCCAATTAAATCCTCAAGATGGCTATAGTTTGATGCCGGTCCCAAGCCGATAGCATAAAAAGCATCTATTTTGTTTAGTTCCGTAAGCGCGCCTCGTGCCTGTGTCAGAGCAACTTCTTCGAATCCTCGTCCGCTTCCGTAGGAATAGCCCGCCTTATGGTCTGTAGTATAATCATAGTATTTTAAAGGCTTATTTCTCTGCGGTCCGAGCTGTAAGCGGTCTTCCACCTTACCCGGAACATCTCCATATCCGATAACATGTCCCTGTCCATCTTCTTTTTCCGCCTTTCTTAAGAAGTAGTTGGTATTCCCTCCTCCTTCATACTGCGGAAAGTAGGAAAAGTTCGGGTCATAGGAGGTAAGAAAAAGCACGACTCTTTTTGCATCCTGTCTTATCTTATTACAGCCATCTCCCACTACCGCTCCGTTTTGAAACGCTTCCGCTTCCTTTATTCCTGCGGCATAATTCAGCCCATGATGCTCATAAGCACTTGCATTGTACTCTGTCTTTTTCTTCTCCTTCTCTATACTGATGGAATCAAGTTTTTGTTTAAAAACCGAGAAATCTTTCGTGAAGCCGATTACCTTTTCCGCATCATTTTCTGCCGAATCCGTTACAGAGAACCATCCTGCATTATTGACATTAAGATTTCTTGTTCCTCCCATCGTAACTAAGGCAAATTGCGTATCATAATCCGGATTTTTCGCAATTTCATCCAACAAGGAATACATGATTAAATTAGCAAATTTATTTTTTGAAGCTGCATTATTATGCGCATCATTATAGGGAAATTCATCATTCTCCCCTACCGTCCTGCCAAAATCCAATCCCATATAGATAGACTTGTCATAAACCACGATAATATCCAGCTTATTCTTTCCTCCCTCGGGCATAATCGGCCTCGCCGTAAGAGTCAAGTCATAAGAGCCATCCGACTTCTTTGTGATGTACTTCTCCTGTTTCATTTCCATATCAAGCGGAGTATAGCTATGTTCATGCGGTTTTTCATTTAACTTATAAAATAGGTAATAGTTTTCATTACATGCAGCACCATGATCTGCCCAAAAAGTTGTAGGATTGTCAAGATAGCCAAGATCATAATGTCCCTGTGTAAGCACTCTCTTCGTTGTCAGATAAACAACCGGACTTCCCCATGATATATTATTTCTATTCGTCTCCGTATTCATATCTTTTAACGCAATTGAACTCGGAAAGATTGCCACTCCCTCTACATTATCGGGGTAAATCCCTTTTTTCTTTATATGTCTAGTGTAGCCTGTAAAGGGGTGATACAAGTACAAAATGTCGTATGAGTTATTGTAATATTTATTTTGAAACAGGGGACGCTCCGTCTCAAACTTCGACATATCCACTTTAATGTTCGGTCCCATTTGCCTGAAGTCACCGTCTATAAAAAAGAATTTATAGTTTTTATTGTTGGATTTCCCTTTGGACCAAGTCAGGCTGTAGGTAGAAAAGTTCTTCGCATTACATTCCCTAACGATATAGCCTTCCTTATCAACTTCTGCCGGCTTTTCTCCGTTTTCAGGATTTTCTTCTGAGCCGTTGTAGTTTACTTCTTTCTTTACTTCCTTCTTTTCTTCTTTCTTGTTTTCGTCCTTCTCCTCGTTTCTCTCCTTCTCCTCTTCGAGCACTTCTTCCGCTAAAAGAGTATCTGTACTTCCCGATACACTTACTGTCGCTTTTCCTTCTCCGGAAGCAGTGCTACTGGCTTCAGAGAGTGTCTCCACATACGCAATTTCTCCATCCTCTTCCTTCTCCACCAGATGGTGAATCGCTATGTTCTCCGACTCCACTTTCTCCGGAAGGATCTTCTTTGCAATATAAAAGCGAAGAGATACCGGAAGGCTCGGCTCGACTTCCTTACCTTCTTTATTTAAAAATCGGATATCCAAAGAAAGAGACTGTTCATAAAGTCCCCTATTTTTAAGAGCTTCTACTTCCTTTTCCTTTAAGATATCGGACGAACTTGCTTTGTCCTTCGACTTTTCTCCTTCTCCGCTTTCCTCTCCCTTTTCCTCTTCACTTATGTCTTCCGGCTTTTTTAAGAGAGTTGCTTCCAAGCTCACTCTTTCAGAAAAGGCCTCCCTATCATAGAAAACCTCTACCGTTCCGAAGCCTTCCACTTCCTTATTTTGACTGAGTCTTCCAAGCTCATTCAAGCTGTATTTTTGAAACTTAAGGAGGCGGATATCCGAAAAGTATTCTTTTCCGTCCATGAGAGCCTTCTCCGCTTCCTTATCTCTTCCCTGTATTCTTACTGTAGGATAGCTGTTTTCTCCTACAAAGAGGCGGAAGGATAGTTTTTCTTCTCCGGAATTTTCATAAAGGAAGTAAATCGTCTCTATTCCGCTTACATGGTAATCCTTCCTCTTGTTTTCCGTTTGCCCATCCGGATTTTCAGCTTGCTTGTTCAGATTTTTTGTCTGATTAATCGCATTTTCCGCCTGATTAGTTGGCTTTTCCGCTGCAGAAGGAATCTCACTTCCCGATGCCGGAAACTTCGTAGTCGCTTCATGCACTTCTTCTATCCCGGTTTCTTCTTCCGCTTCCGTTGTCTTATGTTCTTCTTCCGCTTCCGTTGTCTTATGTTCTTCCTCGGCTTCCACTATCGCTTTTTCTTCATGTTCTTCCGTGCCGGAGTTTATCTCACTGGGAGAGGAAGCAGACGGACGCTCCTTATTTTCCGTTTTAGAACTGCTTTCAGAATGGCTTTCGGCACTATTTTCTCCACTTTCCGTCCCCTTCGTTTCTTGCTCCGTCTTATCTTTTTTATTTTCCTGTATATACTGAAGATTCTTTTCATACCAATCCGTTTTTTCTTCTGCCATAAGCTTTCCGAATGTAGAGTTCTCGGAAAATAAAAGCACGGACTCGTCTTCATTCTTTTCCGTACTTGCGGTTTGCATCTTCGGATTCGCTTCCACAAAGGCACGAATCCTTCCCGCATTTTCTAAAGGAAGCTCATCCAAGCCCTCTACTAAAGAGGAAAGCGGAAGCTCATAAATCTCTCTATCCTTAGAAAAAATCGCTCTATAGCGTTCCAAAAGCTCAGGGTCATTACTGTAGCTTAATTCCCCTTCCGTTACGGAGAGAGGCTCCCCCTCTTGAATCGCTTTTTCGGAAAGCTCTCTCAAAGCTTCCACGCTTAAGTGCAGCTTAATTCGGTTTCCTTCGATTTCCAGAGTGTTTTCCGCAAAGTTCTTTCTTTCTTTTCCTTCTCCGAGTAAGGAAACCCCCTTTGTCCCCGTCAGAATAATGGACATAATGAGGAAGACGGACAATCTGCTCTTCCAATATCTCCATCCCCCGAGTTTCTTTTTTCTTTTTTCCACTTCACGCCTAATACTCATAATCTGTCCCTCTACTATACTCCCCCGTAAAAGGCTTCCCTCCTCATAAAGCCTTTATTTCGACAATTTCTTGTAAATCGTCTTTCATTTGACGCCGTCTATACTCTTCCTGTCCAATCACATACTGCGACAAATTTCGATATAGAGAATATCGT
>CAUTEL010000125.1:0-5436 GCA_963537185.1 uncultured Oribacterium sp.
TTACAAAAATGGCTATAGTTTTATAGGATTTACTTGAATTTTGGTTTTTTCTTTTTGAGAGGAGAAGTAAATGAATAAGAAGCTGGATTGTATGGGAATGTCTTGTCCGCTTCCTGTTGTGGAAGCAAAGAAGGCGATTGATGCAATGAATGAAGACGGTATTTTGGAAGTGGAAGTGGATAATCAGACTTGTGTGGAAAATCTTCGTCGCCTGGCAGGAAAATATAATTTTACCGTGGCCAGTGAAAGCCTTTCCGATACACATTTTCTTGTGAAAATGGAGGTAAAGAAAGAGCAAGCTCTTAAAGGAAGGGACGAGGGAACTTGCACTGTTGTATTTTCTTCCGATAGAATGGGAGAGGGCGCGGAAGAGCTTGGAAAGAATCTGATGAAGTCCTTTATCTTTGCCTTAAGCAATGTGGATCCGCTTCCAACCGCTATGGTTTTCTATAATAGCGGTGCATATCTTACTTCCGAGGATTCTCCCGTACTTTCCGACTTAAAGAATCTTGAAAAGGCAGGAGTGAAGATTATGACCTGCGGACTTTGCGCAGATTACTATAAGATAAAGGAGAAGCTTGGGGTCGGTATCATTTCCAATATGTATGAAATTGTAGATACACAGATGCAATCCCAGAAGATTATTAAGCCATAATGAGAGAGAAGAAATTACAATTGATACTCAGCTTTAAAAATACGGTTGATGCTTTGGAGATGGAGCAGATAGGGCAAAGAAGAGGACTTCCGGGGCGACTTATTCCGCTCCCGTCCGTGATTTCCGCAGGTTGCGGGCTGGCATGGACTACAGAGCCGGAGAATAGAGACATAACGCTTTCCGTGATAAAAGAAGAGGGCTTGGAACCGTCGTCCGTTCATGAGATTGTTTTTTAGTGATTAATTCAGATTGTTTTTACTGATTATCGTTCTCAATGCTTCTATTCATGCTACACCTTGTGCAGAAGATATGGGGAGCTTATTTTGAAATCCGATGAAGTTTGACAGTTCTTTTTTACTATGTTACTATCATACCTGTTCGCTTTGGAGGTGGATAGGTACCTGGTGAGCCTCCTGGTCTTCAAAACCAGTGTTGGGCGCGTAGAGCGTCCTAGGTGAGTTCGATTCTCACACACCTTCGCCAAAAGTTCCGGTATATTACCGTTATGAAAGCTGTCCTTTGGGGCAGCTTTTTTCTTAACGAGTATCACTAGATAGCTTACAGTATCTCTTTGGGATTTGCTGAATCCGGGCGGATAAGTAAGAAAGTATTTTTTAACTGCTATGCAGTGGAATTTTTTGATCATTGAATTGAGGTGGACATGAAAATCTTAAGTATCCTGGCACAGAAGCCGAGCAGTACCGGCTCGGGAATTTATCTGACGGAATTACTGAAAAGTTTCCATAAAATGGGAGAAGAGCAGGCGGTAGTTTACGGTGTAACGAAAGAAGATAAGCTGCCGGAGTTTTCGGGGGTGAAGGCATATCCTGTATATTACGAGTCGAAGAATTTGCCCTTTCCGGTACTCGGAATGAGTGATGAAATGCCTTATCGGAGCACAAGATACAGAGATTTAACGGAAGAGATGCTGGAGTCTTTTCGCTTCGCCTTCCTACAAAAGATACAGGAAGCGGTTGAGGAATTTCGGCCCGATATATTGCTCTGCCATCATTTGTATCTTCTTACTGCCTTGGTTCGTGAAGCTTTTCCGAATCTTCCCATATACGGCTTTTGCCATAATACGGATCTTCGACAGATGGAAAAGCATAGCCTGAAAAGGGAGTTTATTCAGGAGAATATTCGAAAGCTTGATCGAATTTTTACTCCGAAAGAGGCCCAGAAAAAAGAGGTTATCCGAGTTTACGGTGTAGACCCCGATAAAATTCGTAATATTGCTGTAGGCTACAACGAGGAACGCTTCTTCCTTCCTAAGGGGGATATCCTCTTTAGAGGAGGAATCCCGAGAAGGAGAAGGGTAAGCCTTCCGAATGGAGAAGTACTGGAAAAGGGAGAAGCTTTGGATCTTCTTTTTGCGGGAAAGCTTGGGGAGAAGAAAGGCGTCTTTTCTTTACTCCGTGCTGTGGAAGAATTTTATAAAGAGGAAGGAAAAATCTGTCCCTTACGCTTGTTTTTAGCCGGTGATAACGGAAATCTTGAAGAAAAAGAAGCAGTTTATGCTTTGGCGCAAAGCTGTTCCTATCCCATCTATTTCTTGGGAAGACTGGATCAGGAAGAACTTGTGAAGTTCTACCAGTTTTCAGATATTTTTACTTTGCCCAGTTTCTTTGATGCAGTACCCCTTACAGTTTTGGAGGCTCTTGCCTGCGGGAATAAGGTGGTACTCACCGATTTAGAAGGCTTGGAGGATTTTTTTAAAGAGAACACTCCGGCTTCTCCCGTGTTCTTCGTAAATCTTCCCGTAATGCAGAATCAGGATGAAATGAGAGAAGAAGATACTGCTGCTTTTGAAATGAAGTTAAAGGAAAGTATAAAGAAAGCTGCGGAGTATTCTTATGAAAATATGGTGCCGATTTCTTTCTTATCCTGGGATTCTATTTGTAAAAAAATTATGCAATAGGAGCCGCAGTTCCGTCCCGGAAAAGGGGGAAGTGCAGCTTAATATAAGCTTAAATTGAGGAGAAAAACAGGAAGAGCTTAAGTTTCTTTTTATTGACTTTTTCTATGAACAAAGTAAAATAGTTATCTGGAGCGGAATGGCGCAAGCTGTATATACGATATCGCTTAAAAATGAGGTATGGAGCGTATTGTAAATATACTCGTTATGAACGATATTCCGTACACTCCGAGAGCGTTATGTGTTGAGAATAAAAATAAATGGGAAGGAAGATTTTTGTTCCTTCCCATCGTTTGTAGTGAGGAGAATTAATGAGCGAGATTAAACTGACATCAATGACGAAGCTTTCAGGCTGAGCGGCTAAAATAGGTCCAAAGACCCTTGCTCAGGTTGTGAGTAAGCTACCGAAATTTGATTTTGATCCGAAGGTTTTAGTTGGGCTCGATACCTCGGACGATGCTGCAGTTTATGCATTGACCGATGATTTAGCAATGATTCAGACGGTGGATTTCTTCACACCGATCGTGGATGATCCTTATATGTTTGGACAGGTTGCAGCGGCAAATGCCCTTTCCGATGTCTATGCTATGGGCGGAATCCCGAAACTGGCGCTAAATATTGTCGGATTTCCAAACTGCTTATCGCCGGATGTGCTTTCGGAAATTATGAGGGGGGGCGCAGATAAGGTGAAGGAGGCAGGAGCTATCCTTATAGGAGGACATTCTATTCAAAATGACGAACCTTTTTACGGCCTTTGTGTTTCCGGTTTGGTGCACCCTGCTAAAGTACAGAAGAATTACGGAGCTAAGCCCGGTGACGTTCTTATTTTAACTAAGCAGATCGGAACGGGCATCATTAATACTGCGGCAAAGGTATCTCTTGCTGCAGAACGTGCCGTACAAGAGGCTACTACTGTTATGGCCAGTCTGAATAGAAAGCCTAAGGAGGTAATGGATCATTTTACAGTTCATGCTTGTACGGACATTACCGGCTTCGGACTGCTGGGACATAGCTTGGAAATGGCGGAGGCAAGCAATGTGAGCTTCCATTTACACAAAAAGTCCATTCCCTTTATACCGGAAAGCTTGGACTATGCTGAAATGGGACTGGTGCCTGCAGGAGCCCATGAGAACAGAAAGTTTCAGGAGGAAAAGGTGGAGTTCAAGGAGATAGATACCTCTTTTCAGGACATCCTTTTTGATCCGCAGTCATCGGGAGGACTCCTCTACAGTATTCCCAAGGAAGAAAAGGATGCGGTTTTAGAGACCATGGATAAGGCGGGACTACCTACTCGTTTCTCTTGTATAGGAGAGGTTACGGAGTTTAGTTCCAAGAATATCATTGTAGACTAGGGATTACACCGGAATGCTGCTGCAGCTCGATTTAAATGAACTTCTTTCGGAAAAATGAGGCTAATTGGAAAATTTGTTTTTTAGAGTGACAGCAAAAGGAGATACATAATGAATATTAAACAATTGGAAGCATTTGTTCGAATTGTGAAGAATAAGAGCTTTTCTCAAACGGCAAAGGAGCTTTATCTGACACAGCCTACGGTCAGCTCATATATTAGCAGCTTGGAGGCCGACCTGGGAGTACAGCTTTTTATCAGGACTACCAAGGAGGTACATACGACAAACGAGGGAGAACAGATTTATCTATATGCAAAGGATATTGTGAATCTCTCCAATAAAATTAGAAATGCCTTCAAAGAAGAGCCAAAGGACGATGTGAATGAAATTGTGATTTCTTCTTCTTCTATTCCGGGACAATACCTGCTCCCGGGCATGCTTGCCAATTTCAGTAAGCGCCATCCGAATACGGAATTTCGTATTCATGAGACGGACAGTAACGGAGCAGTTACCGATGTGGCGGAGCACAGGGCGGACATAGGTTTTTGCGGAACCATTATTCCGAAAACAGCCTGTACATTTCTGCCATTCTATGAAGATGAGCTGATTTTAATTACACCGAATACTCCTTTTTATCAGAAAATGAAGGAAAATAAAGATTTAAGCTTTCTCTCCAAGGCGGATTTTGTGATGAGAGAGCAGGGCTCCGGCACGAAGCAGGAGGCCATGAAGATTTTACAAAAAAATGGTCTTAAGCTGGAGGATATGAAAGTTGTAGCTCGTTTTGGAAATACAGGCGCCGTTTTACTTTCTGTAAAGGAGGGAATCGGCGTAGCCGTGGTATCGAAGCTTGCCGCTCGTTCAGAAATTAAAAATAATGAAGTTTTATCCTTCCCCTTACAGGAGGGAGGATATTTTAGGAAGATTTACATGGTCAGCAATTCCAATTACCCCTTGAGTAAGCGGGCAAAGAGTTTTGTGCAGATGATTCAAAATCATGTAGAAAAAAGAAAGCTGACATAGAGCATAGGAAGAGCTGCATTTTATCCGGAGTATGGAACGGAGCTTGAGCCGGAATGGGCATTCGTTTTTTGTTTGGAGGTAAGATGAAACAGAATTACAAGCTTTTACTTAGTTATGACGGCTCCCGATATTATGGCTTTGAGAGACAAAAGGATCAAGAGCTTACTATTCAGGGAAAGCTTGAGTCAGTACTTAGCGCTATGCCAAGAAACGATACGGAAGCGGTGGAGACCTTTTCTTCAGGTCGTACGGATGCGGGGGTACATGCCAGAGGGATGTGCTGCCATGTATTTCTTGACACGGAGCTTTCTGAGGAGGAAATACAAGACTATTGCAATCGCTATCTTCCTGAGGATATCGGGGTGAATTCCGTGAAAAAGGCAAGTGAACGCTTCCACGCCAGGTATCTTGCGACAGGGAAGGTTTATCGCTATTCCTGCCATGTCGGAAAAAATAAAGAGGTTTTTGAAAGAAAATACCTTTATCATCTGGAA
>CAUTEL010000126.1:0-5420 GCA_963537185.1 uncultured Oribacterium sp.
CAGCCTTGCTTTGCTCTTCCTATAATACGCTAATCGAAATTTATTATTTTCTTTTACAACAAACCTATAGCATCCCCTCCGACCTTTCCCTTTTATCATTGGCGGAGGAAACGGATATCCTTGCAGAGCAACTCTCCGCACTCATCATTCCCAGAAGAGAATTTGCAATGCATTGCGCCAATGTTGTGACAGAAATTTTAGAAAAACAAAAGGACTCATCCTCTTCTTTTCAGCCTGTACTAAGGCTGAATTCCGAAATTTCAATACAAAAAAAGCAAGGCTCCTCCGTTCCCAAAGTACTGGTAATAGGGAGCATGAATACCGATCATTATTTGAGCTTTAAGGAATTACCGAAGCAAGGTACAACGACAACCACAGACAAATCCTTCGTCTATCCCGGCGGGAAGTGCCTGAACCAAAGCGTTGGACTGGCAAGGCTGGGGCTGAGTCCACTCCCTATCGCCGCAATTGGCTCCGATATGGAATCCACAATACTTTTAAATTATCTGCATAAAGAAAAAATCAATATTTCCGGCATTAAAAAGTATGAAAAAACCCAAACCGGGCAAGCGCAGATTTTCTTGCAGGAAGACGGTGAATCCATGATCACCATTATGTCCGGTGCGAATTCTTATTTAAGCCCTGAAGATATCTATAAAAAAAAGGCTTTGTTTTCCAAAGCCAAATTCTGCCTTCTGCAGACCGAGATACCTATCAGTACCATTCAAAAAGCCTGTGAACTTGCAAAGCAGATGAATATTTGTACTATTCTAAAACCGAGTACGGGTCCCCGTATTCCGGAGGAACTTTTCCCTCTCATTGACTTCATGATTCCGAACATAAACGAAATCATGGAACTTGTTCCCCATGCAAAAAACTGTAAACTTGCTGCGGAAGAGCTTTTAAGAAAAGGAGTGAAAACCGTCATGGTCAGTTTAGGACCTGACGGCATCTATATAAGAAACAAGGACATCGACAGCGTGATAGGCGCGGTGCCGGTGCCGGTCATCGATGCAACAGGTGCCTCAGATGCTTTCATCAGTGCTTTTACAGCTTATCTTGCCAAAGGCTCTTCCATTCTGTCTGCAGCAAAAATTGCAAATTATGCCGCCGCACTTTCTATCGGCAAGCAGGGAGTTGCTCCTGCTCTTGTAGATAAGGATGTTCTGGAAGCCTTTGTTCGAAAACAGGATTCCTCCCTTCTCTTTCCATAAAGTTATTCGGGAATTTCTTACTTAAATCAGGCGACTATTCTCTTCTACAAAAGCCCTAAAATTTCCTGAAAACTTTCCACCTTATGCTCTGCGAGTCCCTCCGGTATGGCATCTCCTATCGCGATGCTATCCATTCCGCCTTTCCTTGCGGCTTCAATTCCGGACTTTGCATCCTCCATGACAATGCAGTCGGATGGATTTAACCCCAACATTGCCGCCGCCTTTAAAAATACCTCCGGATCCGGCTTTGTTTTCACAATATTGTTTCCGTCGGAAATAGCATCAAAATACTCTTTCGCTTTTAGGCGCTCCAAGATATGTTTTGCATTTTTACTGGAAGAGCCGATAGCGAGCTTATATCCTCTTTTCCTAAGTTCCAACAAGGTACTTTTCACCTCTTCCTGAAAGTCAGCTTCCGTCATTTCCTCAAGATAAGAACGGTAGAGCTTGTTTTTTTGTTCAAGATAATGCTCCGTTTCCTCGCCGCTCAGCTTCCCGTCATATTTTTCCAGAATAATCTGAAAGCTCTCGGCTCTGCTTACCCCTCTTAGTCTTTGATTGATATTTTCATCAAAAAAAATCCCCAACTCATCCGCGATTTTTTTCCAAGCAAAATAATGAAAACGGTCTGTACTGCAGATTACCCCGTCCAAATCAAATATCACTGCTTTATATTTCATGGTCTCCCCTCTTTCTAATCCTACATCTCCTTTGCTATGAATCTCCAAGATTTCTTCCCCCCACAGGATTTTCCCTGCCGTGAAAGTAGCGCCTTCCGGCTGTTCGGTCAATATCTCAAGCAGGCAATGCCCTAAAGTGAATAAGAAATGAAAATATGATCGAAAAAGTAAAAAGAAAAGGCCCCCCGCATATGCGGAGAACCCATAGAATTTGAAGCCGTTTCTTATCTCTTACTGAACTGCGGAGCACGACGTGCAGCCTTTAATCCGTACTTCTTTCTCTCCTTCATACGAGAGTCTCTTGTAAGGAATCCTGCTCTCTTTAAAACCGGTCTGAAGTCGCTGTCCATCTCGCAAAGTGCACGAGAGAGACCGTGACGGATAGCGCCGGCCTGTCCTGTGGTACCGCCACCACATACATTTACAAGAACATCAATCTTTCCTTCGTTCTGTGTAGCCACGAGCGGCTGACGAACGATGGTCTTCAAAGTCTCCAAACCGAAATATTCATCGATGGAACGCTTATTTACGGTAATCTTACCTGTCCCCGGCATGATATACACTCTTGCTACAGAGCTTTTTCTTCTACCGGTGCCGTAGTTTCTATTTGTAGCCATTCTCTATTCCTCCCTTAGATTGATAATGCAACTGGTTGCTGTGCCTGGTGCTTGTGCTCCGGGCCTGCATACACGAAAAGTTTCTTGTACATCTGTCTACCTAAAGGTCCCTTGGGAAGCATTCCCTTTACTGCAAGTTCGATAACCTGCTCAGGCTTGTTGGCTCTCATATCTCTCAAAGAAGTTTCCTTCATGGAACCGACATAACGAGAATGGGTGCGATACAACTTCTGCTCAAGCTTCTTTCCTGTTACCTGAATCTTCTCTGCATTAACTACGATTACATAGTCACCACAGTCTAAGAACGGGGTGAAAGTCGGCTTTCTCTTTCCGCGAAGAACGGATGCTACTTCCGATGCAAGACGTCCGAGTGTCTTCCCCTCTGCATCTACCACGAACCACTTTCTTTCGATAGTAGAAGCCTTTGCTACGTAAGAATTCATAACAACCTCCTATGTGCAGGCTACTTACTCTGGTCCAGTCAGGGACTGATTTCAGTATTTAATGTAGCCCGGGCCTAAGGCCCTGCTTTAAGTAATCACAGAACCGGTAAAACTTATAAAAGTGCATAGTCCACCTGTTCCATTGCAAAAATGCTTTGTTATTCTACCCCTTTTTGCTTATCCTGTCAAACTCTTTTTCCTTATTCGTCCTCTTCTTTTGCCTTGGGAAAAACCCAAGACTGTACCTTCACTGCTCTGCCATCCAATGTAGCATATTCTTCTTCAGGCTTTGTCTTCTCCTCCGATGTCTCATCTACCCGCTTTTCTCTTCTCCACTGCGGTACGGAAACTTTCTTTTCCTCTCTTTCGGGGAAGAAGAGCTCTTCGTCTTGTGCCTCTTGAGATGGATTTCGTTTCCCCTCCAGTTTTTCTCTGTAACGCTCTTCTACAGCCTTCACATTTTCTCGAAGCTCTTCCTCCGTAAGTGTCGGAGCACCGTCCTTTCCTAAAAGCTCTGCAAGCATATTCAGTGCTTTTTCTTCCTCTTCCCTGCTAAGCTTCCCAAAAAATCCCTGTTTAGAATCGGAGCTTTCTTTTACCGCTTCGAAATCCTGCTCTTCACCGGCCGTTACGGAAACCTGCCGTCTTAGAGTCTCATATTCCGGTACTGAAGTCTTTGGCATGGAAAAATCCCAAAGATTCCATTCGCTTTCCTTTTCCTCTCCCTCGTCCGTTTTTTCATTTTCATCAATTTCCTCGGACAAGAAGGCAAGGTCTTTGTTAAGGGGAAGAATCTCCCCTTCTTCAGGAAATTCCATACCGTTCTTCTTTTCTTCTTCCGTTACCTGCGAAGCGAGCTCTTTCTTTTCTTCCTTCTGTCTTTCCTTGTAAAATACCTTTTTTCTTCCGTTCTTTCTGAAGGGATCGTCCTGATAGCCTATATCCGTAATGGAACTTTCTCTTCCCCCGTTAAAGCCTTTAAGCTCACTGTACTGTCCCGGCTTTTCTTCTTGCCTTTCCTTCTCATTCTTTTCCGGTTCTTCCTTCGTTTTTTCCGAACGGAAAAGGACGGAAAGTAAGTGCAGATCCCGCTTTATCCAGTAGAAGGGAAGTAAATATCCCTTATTTTCAAGTTCAGGATACAGGCTTGCCATGTAATTTTTATCCGGAAACACCCAGCGAAGCCTTCTTCCCATAGCCCTAAAACGATCAGCCCATTTTTCTTTCCACTTTCTCCATTTTACAGCCTTTTCCTCTCTGTTTTCCGCATCATGTATGGCCTTCCTAAGCTTTGCCGCTTCCGGGATGCTGTCCATACCCACAGTTCCGTTGGAGAGAATTCTTGCTTCCATGTCATCATAAAGGCTGATGCTGTCCTTCGGATAAGGGAATAGGGACTCCTTACGACTTCCAAACCACATATCCGCCATTTGTAATAGGCTTTTTGAGAGAAGAGGAATATTTAACTCCTTAATTCTCGCATCCAAATAGCGATGGTTCATATCCTTATAAAACAACTTGTAGAAAAGATAGAGATCTAAAAGCTCTCTTACCTTTAAGCTGTCATTGCAAAAATGGTAAGAAGCCTCTGCAAGTCTAAGGAGATAACTGCTCTCTAAAGAAAGGGATTTTAAAACGGGACGATTTTTATCCGGAAAAGCCCTTTCCAAAAGTCCTTTCATACAATTTTTATAGCTTTTTGTGAGGAAAGGCAGGGTATGATAGATTTCCACCTGAAATCCGCCCACGCGTTTCATGTGTTCTCCGAAGCCCTTATAAAAATCGTCACTTTCATATCCAAGATCCACAAGGTATCCCTTGGCAAGATGATATTTCTCTTCCGGAATATACAGGCGTAAGGGAGAATTCGCAGCCGTCTCAGGCAGATGATACAGTCTTCGAACTGCAGAACTTTCCAAGATTACGGCAGGAAGCTTTAAGGCTTGAAAGGCATCCAAAATTTCCAACTCGGAAGACTCATAAAATGTGCCATAGCGTACCGCCTCCTGATAGCGCGCAAAAAATCGCTCTCCAAAAAGAGCGGGAACTCTCGCTCCCGCCGAAAGCATACCCAGATATACCGCTGAAGACAGCTCATGATAATCCGCTATGCGATAAAGTCTTCCCCAATTCATCCTTCGCATCACGGGGAAAGAGTCATCCTGACGCAATGTTCCGCCTACAAGATTCAGTAAAAACTTCCCCTCATATACACTTCGATTCATAGCCTTCCTTTCTGCGCTCTTTGAAAATCGAATTGATCTATGCCAATATTTTTTCCTCGTAATAATCCTTCATTCTCTTTGCCCGAAATTCCATTCTCTCGTTTTTTAGTCGAATATCTTCCAGAGTTTTCCGAATCTTTGAAGCAAGTTCCGCCACTTTATTTTCCGGAGCAGACAAAGATGCCATATCCTTCTCCTCTACTGCCATAATCCTCCGGAAAGTCCGGGCATTCTCCCGGTT
>CAUTEL010000127.1:0-5404 GCA_963537185.1 uncultured Oribacterium sp.
CGTCTTATATCCGTTTTTTTATAAAGCTTTTCCAGAAAAATCTTTTAAAAAAAATGAGAGAAGACGGTATATCGCCTATGACTTTTTAATTTTCTTTTCTCCATAAAGAAAAAGAGCCGGCGCTCACTTTTTTGAACGATAGCCCTTTTTCATAGCATTAAATATTATCCATGTAAACTGTTTAAATAGCCTGATTGTGTATTCATCTTATTTAGCAAGGTCTCAAGCTGAGAGAACTGCTTAATATAACGGTTCTGCTCCGTGCTGAGAAGAGATTTTAGCTTCTCAATCTTTTCAGAGTTTTCTTTTAATTTCTGATAAATCGCAGAAGATGTATTGGAGAGAGTAACTCTGTTAGAACCGGCTTCTTTAATCAATTCCCCGTAAGATCCGCCGTTTCTTGAAGCATAGCGTGTTGCGTAGGGGGTAATACTATCTTCTACAACCTTTGCCAATCCCTTGGAGCCATTATGTCCGCTCATAATCTTCTCGACCTTCTCCGGCTCTGTTTCCATAGCTTTTCTGAATTTGACTTCATCAAAGGATAATTTTCCGCCGTCATGTACATCTGAAGACATCGAGATACCCATCTCCTGCAGGTCGCGATAGCTAAGTCCCGCTTTATCCAAATCCGTAACAAGCTTATTGATAACATTTTCCAGAGAGAGACTGAAGTTCCGAATAGAGCTCTCTCCGTAGAGAATGCCTTCCTTTGCCTTCTTTTCCCAGTTGTCTATGGAGGTCTGGTTAAGCTGCTTTTTCTGTTCTTCCGTTAAAGGCTCATATCCCTTTGCCTTACGAGTCTTTACATGGCTGTTCACGGAAGATACCAGCTCGTTAAACTTTTCCACAAACTTTTTTACGCCTTCTGTTGCTTTATCTACATTTGCCTTGGAGCTGAAGCTAAGCTCCTTACTGCTGTCAAAGTTATAGCTTCCGTCCGCTTTCGTTACGGCATTTCCCTCCTGATCAAACTCGACACCGAACTTTCCGTTTGCGGTAATGTTCATTCCGTCAATGTTAAAGGTGTTGGAAGAGGAAGTCATCACTTCATTAATACCGTTTCCATAGTTATAGACAATTTCCGCATCCTGTCCGTGATTGATCTGTCCACCGCCGGATACGGTAGCTCCAAAAATCTTATCCGCTACATTGTTCGGGTCTGAGGGATCTCCCAAATCGATGCTTCTTCCTGAGCCGGTCTCAGTGTGAACTAAAACAAAGCGTCCCGACCCTGCCATAAAGGAGGCTCTCACTCCTGCACCTGCATCATTAATTTTACTCAGCATATCCGAAATCGTAGAATCGGAATTGATTCCTTTGATTTCCTTTCCGTTAATACTTAGATGGGAAAGGGCCTCATCAAGGGCTTCTTTGTTTCCGGAAAAAGCTTCTAAACCAAGCTTGTCCAGGCTGCTCATGATACTGCTGCCCAAGGAAACACGGTTAGAGGCTCCTTTTTCTATTCCCAAGTTATCTCTCACAAGCTTATCGGAAGAGTCGATGGAAACAGTATCTTTTCCATTTGCACTGTTAAAACTCAAACTTCCCGCAGAGCTGTCCACCTTGATTTTTCCGGAGCCAAATTCTTTATCAATATTTTTTTGCATAGCATCCCTGACAGCATCCAATCTTCCTTGATTAGAGCCGGCATCCGTTCCCGGAAAGCTTGCTGCAATATGCTCTTTTTGTTCTTTTGTTAAAATACTGATTTCTCTGGTTTTTCCGCCATGCGAAACACTCAGCTTTCTGTCCTCAAGATAATCCAGAAAACCGCTTTCTTTTACCGAAGCCTTCGAAAAATTATGCTCTGCCGCAGTACCGGTATTGAAGTTATCCAAGCTTAAGCCATAAGCTGCAGATCCCGTTCCCGTAGGGGTGCTTCCGGGTGCTCCTGCCTTATATCCCAAGGCCTCCAGTGCGGAAGAGTCTTTCTTTATCACATAATCCGAGCTGCCTTCGATACTGATAAAATCTTCACCGGGATTTATACCGGCATTGTATTTAAACTTTAAATCCTTATTTTCACCAAGCTTAACCCCTTGCTGCTTAGCGGCTTTATTCAAAGCCTCTACCAGCTTTTCTTTATCTCCGCTGTAATCGATTTCTACAGTCTTTCCGTCATCATCCTTATAAGACTTCGGGAAACTGAAGCTTGCCTTCTGATTAAATTTCCCCTCAGTCGTATAATTTCCGAACTCCAAAGACTTTCCCGCTAAATTGCTGGTCTTCACCGTCTTCATACCGGCTAAAGCGTCTGCAGTGATTCCCGACTTAATGGCGGTAACGCTTCCTTTCACATCGGAAACAACAGACTCCGCTGTAGCCAATTTGGTCACTGCTGAAATCTTAAGATTCTTTGTCATGGAAGAAGAACCGCTAGCCGTGATAAATTTTGCCGTTTGAGCGTCTCCTCTTACATCTACAATATTGGAAGAATATAAATCATTATTCTTTATGGAATTTGTGGAAGCAAAAGACAAAAACTCATCCTGCAAGTCGATAGCCTTATCAGCCAACTCTCGAAATGCATCTCTTTTCCACTCTATTTTTGTAGTTTCCTGTCTTGCCTTGGTCAGTTTGGTCTGGGTTCCCTTGCTCATTTGCTCGATTAATGCGTCCCTGTCCAAGCCGGATGCAAAACCGCCAAAACCGCGGAGGGCGGTATTTCCGAGTCCTGAGCTTCCCTGGGTTGAACTTGTCGATAAACTCGCCATAACTCATCCTTCCTCTCTTTAACGAATTACCCGGTAGGAAAGGGTAGCCGTTTGTTTTTTTAAACGAGAAAAGTAGGTGTTCCCCGTTTATTCTATTAGCAAAGCCTTTGCAAAGAGATTTTTACTCTCTATAAAAAAGCCCAAGAATGTCGGACTCCCTTCCATCCCATTCTTTCTGCTAAGTTCTCATGACATTATCGGCTCATTCTCTAAACAATATAAGACTTTCTTCTTTCTGTGTTTTCCATTAAAAAATCAGCCTTTCCATTTCCGGTTTCTCTTTCCGAAAATAGAAGGCTGATTCCAAATTCAAGTCCTGCTCTTTTTTACTTACTACGCATGAAAACACTCCGCTTCCGCTCTTAGGCAATACTCATTCCGCCTCGGATATTCTTTCTTTCTTCTTCATCAAATTTAGTCGTGTCACGACCGCGATTCGGATCGTGGTGAGGATGCTCCTTTACATCCAAAACCGCTTTAATCATAGCCACAAAGATATCCGCCCTGAATTTACTCCGATAAAATCCGATCATGGGAGAGGTCTTATCCTTATCAAGCACCACATACTTGGCAGGCAGCCTTGTAAGAGAAAGTGCCGTAACATCTGCCACGCACTTATCACAGGTGCAGCCTCCGTGGCTTTGAATCAAGCCTCTTACATCCTTTGCTTTTAAAATTTCCGCCATGACATTTACGATATGAAACTCCGGCTCCGGTTCATCATATTCAGCTAAAAGTTTTTTCTCCAGATTCACTTGTATCTCATTTGTGATTTTATCGTTTTCAGAGGATTCATCGATTACGGTAACTTTACTTTTTTTAGAAGAAGATGCCGCTTCCTCTTTCAGCAAGGTTTCTTCCTGCTTATCCGGCTCTACTCCGTTCCCGCCTTCCGCTCGAGGAGAATCCAGATTATCAAAGCTGTCTACAGCTGTTTTAAAATTACTTACCGCACCGTCAAAATGTTCCGCAGCCTGCTTGGTTTTTTCCGCAGCCTCATGGAATTCGGAAAGAGTAGCCTCATCCAAAGCGATTTTTTCTCCCTTGGAAGATGACTTTCCCTTTTTTCCGTTTTCTTCCCCTTCGGAGCTCTCTAAAAATTCCGTCTCTTCACTGACCGGCATAGAAGTAAGCAGATTCATCACATGGGATGTCTTATTGGATTTAGTCGTCTTCTTTGCCATGTCCTATTACCTCTCTTAAATGAATATCCTCTGCAATTTCCTCGATGAATTCCATATAATCCCTCACAGCCGGAGAGCGTCTATTGTAGGTGAAAATGTCCTCTCCGTGAGCGGGTGCCTCGGCAATAGCCACTCCCTGCCTGATCTTTGTATGAAAAACCTTCGTGGAAATCTGCTTTGCAAGCCCTGCTGCCATCTCTTCAACATCTCTTGAGAGTGTCGTTCGCTTATCGTATTTATTAAGAAGAATCCCCAGCACCTTCAGGTCTTTATTCAAGCCCTGCTTTACGGAATCAATGGTTTCTCTAAGCTGAGAAAGTCCGACCAGAGAAAGGATATCCGATGACATCGGAATAATCAAAAAATCCGATACCGCATAGGCATTGATGGTTAAGAGATTTAGCGCAGGAGGTGTATCTATTACCATAAAGTCGTAGTAATTCAATACCGGCTTAAGCATTTCCTTTAAAGCAACCTCTCTCTTTCCCGGAGCCAATCTCTCCAGCCCCGTTGAAGAAAGAGATATATCTGAAGGAAGAATATCGGCATTATGAACGCGGCGAATTGCCTGTTCCACCTTTACATTTCCCTGTAAGGCATCCAATATCGTGATTCCGTTGCCGCCTTCCAGTCCCATGCAAAATCCCAGGTTTCCCTGAGGATCCAAATCAATCCCCAAAACCTTGGCTCCTCTCTTTGCCAATCCGGCACATAGAGCAGATGAAGTAGTAGTTTTTCCGACTCCCCCCTTTTGGTTGGATACAGTAATGATAATAGACAATGCGAAACCTCCTAGCTTTTAGAAATTGAAATTTCTAATCGTTAAATTCCTGTGTTGCAAAGAAAGAAAGTTCCTCCCTACTGAAGTTCCTTAATCCCTCCGTCAGTCCCTTCTCATCCAGATTAAAGGACTTAATCGAGTAGGGCTCGGAAAAGCGATTCTCTATCTCCAAAAAAATTCTCTGATACTCCCGGAAATCCACTTTCTCAGAAAAGGAATAAAACTCCGGATTCCCCAGCCAATCCCTTTTACTGCATAAGGAGTAGCTATAACTCAGCCCTTCGTCCTTTTTGTAGGAGAATAGGGAGATATCTTCCGCTCCGTTACTTCGATACAGTACCGCTTCTCCGCTAAGCTTATCCTTTCGAAGAACCGTGCTATAAGCACCGTTTGCTTCCTCTTCCATCAAAACTCTGCTTGAGCGTTCCTTAATCGGCAGCTTCTCATTTTCCGTCTTCAGTTTGGATTGTTCTCTACTTTCTTTCGGTATAAATACCTCTTCCTGATAGACTATAACGGATAATACGGCAGGAGAAAACTTTATTTCCTCCTCTACCTTATCTCTTAAAAGGATAATATCCTTATAGCCATCCTGATTGATATCCAAAAGAGCAAAGGCCTTTGGATGAATCACTTCTCCCTCCAAGCTCTTTACACTGCTCTCTTCATCGCCACTTTCCTTCTCTATCTTTTTTCCGAAGGCTTTTTCCCTTAAGCTTTCC
>CAUTEL010000128.1:0-5373 GCA_963537185.1 uncultured Oribacterium sp.
GTAAAAGGGATTGCGATAAACGGCTTTCCGGTAAAAAAGGCTTCAGACCTTTTCGGACTGGCCAATGTGGTTATTTTTTCTCCGGAGGATTTAAGTCTCATTAAGGACGGTCCGAAGGAAAGAAGAAGATTCGTTGACTTGGAACTATGCCAGTTAAATAAGCTCTATTTGCATAATTTAGCAAGATACAATCGTGTTTTACTGCAAAGAAACAGATTGCTGAAAGATATTGCCTTTAAACCTCAGCTGGAAGACAGTCTTTCCGTTTGGGATGATGAGCTTGTAAAATATGGTCAGGCCATCATTCGTTTACGAAGAGAATTTATAGAAAGCCTGCAGGATAAGCTGATACGAATTCATAAAAATATCAGCGGAGGAAGGGAAGAACTTCTTCTTTCTTACGAGGAAAATGTGAAAGAAGCCAACTTTTTAGAAGCAATCATAAAAGTAAGAGATACGGAAAAGAAGCAGAGAATTACCTTGGTAGGACCGCATAGAGATGACCTTTTGTTTCAAATTAACGGAGAGGACATTCGAAAATTCGGCTCACAAGGGCAGAAAAGAACGGCGGCTCTTTCTTTGAAGCTTGCAGAGATTGAGCTCGTAAAGGAAAAGATAGAGGATTATCCTATTTTACTTTTGGATGATGTCTTTTCGGAACTCGATAAAAAAAGGCAGAATTTTTTACTGGATGAAATTTCCGATGTGCAAAGTATCATCACTTGTACCGGTTTAGAAGATTTAATAGAAAATCGTTTTCCTATAGATAAGCTTTACTATGTGGAAGGCGGAAAGATTGAATGTTCATAGAGGAGGGTTCATGGCAATAGAGAGAGAAGATCAGGATCTGAATGAACAGTTTCACGCATCAAAGGAATACGGTGCGGATCAGATTCAGATACTGGAGGGCTTGGAAGCGGTAAGAAAGCGTCCCGGAATGTATATCGGCAGTACTTCTGCCCGCGGCCTGCACCACTTGGTTTATGAAATTGTGGACAATTCCGTGGATGAGGCATTGGCGGGATTTTGTGACAATATTACCGTAACTATCCATAAGGACAATTCCATTACCGTAGAAGATGACGGTAGAGGAATTCCGGTAGACTTGCAGAAAAAAGCGGGAAAATCCGCTCTGGAAGTCGTATTTACCGTGCTTCACGCAGGCGGAAAATTCGGCGGATCAGGCTATAAGGTTTCCGGCGGATTGCATGGCGTGGGAGCGAGTGTTGTAAATGCGTTATCAACATACTTGGATGTCACGGTTTGCAAAGACGGAAAAGTCTATACCATGTCCTTCTCTAAGGGTAAGGTTACAAAAGGGATTGAATGTATTGGAACTTGTACGGAAGAAGAGCATGGAACTAAGGTTCATTTCCTACCTGATGCCGAAATATTTGAAGAAAGTATCTATGATTTTGATACCTTAAAAGTGCGTTTAAGAGAAACAGCCTTCCTTACCAAGAATCTCCGCATTAAGCTTGTGGATGAAAGAGAAGAAGAGCTTAGAGAAATGACCTTCCACTATGAGGGAGGAATCAAGGAGTTCGTAAGATACTTAAACAAGGGAAAAGAAGCGCTTTACCCGGATGTAATTTATTGTGAAGGGGAAAAGGAGCAGATTCTTGTTGAAGTAGCGATGCAGCATAACGACTCCTATACGGAAAATATTTACACCTTTGTAAACAACATCAATACTCCGGAGGGCGGAACTCACCTGACCGGTTTTAAAAATGCCTTAACAAAAACCTTTAATGATTATGCAAGACAGAATAAGCTTTTAAAGGACAGTGAGCCGAATCTTTCCGGAGAGGATATCCGTGAGGGCTTAACCTGTATCATTTCCGTAAAAATTGAAGATCCGCAGTTTGAAGGACAAACCAAGCAGAAACTGGGCACTTCCGAAGCACAGGTTGCCGTACAGGGTATTGTTTCGGAACAGTTGACTTATTTTTTGGAGCAAAACCCGGCCGTAGCCAGAGTCATGTGTGAAAAATCCATTATGGCGCAAAGAGCGAGAGCCGCAGCAAGAAAGGCAAGAGATTTAACAAGGAGAAAATCCGCACTGGATGGTGTGGGACTTCCCGGAAAGCTTGCCGATTGCAGCAGTAAGGATGCTGAGCGCTGTGAAATCTTTATTGTTGAGGGAGACTCCGCACTGGGACCTGCAAAGGAAGGAAGAAATCCGGAAACACAGGCGGTACTTCCCCTTCGCGGAAAGGTTCTGAATGTGCAGAAGGCAAGACTCGATCGGATTTATGCCAATGAGGAAATAAAAGGGATGATTACCGCCTTCGGTACGGGAATCAATGAGGACTTTGATTTGTCAAAGCTTCGCTATCATAAGATTATCATTATGACCGATGCCGATGTGGACGGAGCGCATATTTCCACCTTGATGCTGACCTTTATTTATAATTTTATGCCGGATCTCATTAAAGAGGGCCATGTCTATCTTGCACAACCGCCTCTTTTTAATATCACTAAGAATAAAAAGCATTACTATGCCTATTCAGACGAAGAGTATCAAAATATTTTAAAAGAAATCGGAGCGGATGGAGCGGATGTATCCCGATTTAAAGGTTTGGGAGAAATGGATACGGAAGAGCTCGCGGAAACGACGATGGATCCGGAAACAAGAACCCTTCTTCGTGTCAACATGGAAGAAGATGACAAGGCGGAGCTCGATATTACCTTTACTACCTTGATGGGAGATCAGGTAGAACCGAGAAGAGAGTTTATTGAGAAAAATGCCCGTTATGTGAAGAATCTCGATGTATAGGAGGTAGATTTTGGAGCCGAATATTTTCGATAAGGTGCAGGAAGTTGATCTGAAAAAGACGATGGAAAATTCCTACATCGACTATGCTATGAGCGTTATCGTATCCAGAGCGATTCCGGATGTGCGAGACGGTCTTAAGCCGGTACAAAGAAGAGTGCTCTATGCTCTGCAAAGCCTTGGAGTAACACCGGATAAGAAAACCAAGAAATGTGCGACCATCGTAGGAGAGACCATGGGTAAATATCACCCGCACGGAGACTCTTCTATTTATGGATCCTTAGTATATATGGGACAGCCTTGGTCCATGCGCTATGTTTTAATCGATAAGCAGGGTAACTTCGGATCAGAAGATGGAGACAGTCCTGCGGCTATGCGTTATACCGAAGCAAAGATGTCCAAGATGGCGGCGGAAATGCTGTCCGGTATCAACAAGAATACGGTTGACTTTATGCCGAACTTCTCCAACGAATATGATGAGCCGACCGTGCTTCCCGCGCGATTTCCGAATCTTCTCGTAAACGGAGCAACCGGAATTGCGGTAGGGATGTCCACCAATATTCCTCCTCATAATCTTCGAGAAGTGATTTCCGGTGTAGATAAAATCATTGAGAACCGCATTGCGGGAAGAAAGACGGAAATTGACGAGCTTCTCCCCATTGTGAAGGGACCGGATTTTCCGACAGGAGCCACGATTCTCGGAAAAAGAGATGTGGAAGAGGCATACCGCACCGGAAGAGGAAAGGTGAAGATGCGCGCCGTTTGCGAAATTGAGACCATGGCAAACGGAAAGCACAGAATCATTGTGAAAGAACTTCCTTACCTCGTTTACCGTTCCCGTGTCATTGAAAAAATTGCAGACCTTGTTAAAGATAAGAAGATTGACGGCATTACCTATATCCATGACGCGGCGGGAAAGAATTCCAATGCCAAGATAAATATCGAGCTTAGAAAGGATGCAAATCCGCAGGTTATTTTAAACCAGCTCTATAAGCATACGCAGCTGCAGGAAACCTTCGGTGTCATCATGCTCTGTATCGTAAACGGAGAGCCGAGGATTCTCAATTTACTACAGATTTTGGAAGAGTTTCTGGGACATCAGGTCAATGTTGTCAGAAGAAGAACCGAGTATGACCTTCAAAAGTGTGAAGACAGAGCGCATATTTTGGAAGGACTTCTCAAAGCACTCGATCATATTGACGAAATCGTTGCCATTATCCGTGCTGCAAAAAATGTAGAAGAAGCAAAGCTGAACTTAATCAGCCGTTTCGGTTTTTCCGATGTGCAGGCGCAGGCGATTGTGGATATGCGTCTCCGTGCTCTTACCGGTTTGGAAAGAGAAAGGCTGGAGAACGAGTACAACGATCTTCTCGCAAAGATTGCTTACTATAAAGAGATTTTAGGAAATGAAAATAAGCTTCTCTCCGTAATTCAGGAAGAACTGGATACCATTGCGGAGAAGTACGGCGATGATAGAAAGACGGAGTTCACCTTTGACAAGGATTTCCAGGCGGAAGACTTTATTTCCGATGACGATGTGGTAATTACGTCCACGAGCCTAGGCTACATCAAGAGAATGTCTCCGGAGCATTTCCATCAGCAAAACAGAGGCGGAAAAGGCATAAAGGGTATGCAAACGATAGAAAATGATTATATCGAAGACCTCTTTATGACCACGAACCACCACTATGTCATGTTCTTTACGAACCAGGGAAGAATCTTCCGTATCAAGGGGTACGAGATTCCGGAAGCAAGCAGAACGGCAAGAGGAACAGCTCTTGTAAACCTCCTTTCTTTACAGGAAAATGAGAAGGTTACGGCGACTCTTTGCTTACGAGATACCAATGAGGAAAAATACCTTATTCTCACAACAAAGAAGGGTGTTATTAAGAAGACGGAGCTGTCTCAGTTTGCCAATGTGCGGAAGAACGGCATGATTGCCATTACCCTAAATGAGGGAGACCAGCTGATTGAAGCAAAACTTCTTTCCGAAGAGGAAGAAATCTTCCTAGTTACGAAGAAAGGTATGGCGATCGAATTCAATGAAAAGGATGTTCGTGCAACCGGACGCTCTTCCATGGGTGTACGCGGCATTCGTTTAAATGCCGGCGATGAAGTCATCGGTATGCAGAAAGCTTCTCAGGGAGAGCATTTCCTCCTCGTTTCCGAAAAGGGTTATGGAAAGCTGACGGACAAGAGCTGCTTTAAAGCACAGGCTCGTGGCGGAAAGGGTATCCGTTGCTATAAGATTACGGAGAAGACCGGAGATATCGTAGGCTTTAAGCTTTGTGATAAGGATAGAGAACTGCTTCTTATTACCACTGAAGGCATAATGATTCGCATTAACCTTGATAAGGTGAGTGTCCTGGGAAGAAATACTTCCGGTGTTAAGCTGATGGATATTGATAAGGATACCGATACTGTAATTGCATCTGTCGCCAAGGTAAGAGAGACGGAAAATGAAGAAGAATCTGGAGAAGTCGAAGATTCTATAAGTATTGAGAGTTCCGAACATATGAGAGAGATTTCCACAACTGAAGTTGAAAATACAGAGGAAGAAGAAAATCCGGAAGAATAGGAACAAAAGAATACTTGAA
>CAUTEL010000129.1:0-5341 GCA_963537185.1 uncultured Oribacterium sp.
TATTTTTATTTTCTTTTACCTTTCTCTTTCCGCATTTTTAAATCGAGTGTATTGTGGCTGCCAAAGCAGCTTTACTGTTCCGATGGGGCCGTTTCGTTGCTTTGCGATGATGACCTCCGCTTCATTAGGATGCTCCGTATCCTTGTTGTAATAGTCATCTCTATAGAGGAACATCACTATATCGGCATCCTGCTCTATCGCTCCCGATTCACGAAGATCGGAAAGCATGGGGCGGTGGTCAGGCCTTTGCTCTACTGCTCGGGAAAGCTGGGAAAGCGCAATGACCGGACAATCCATCTCTCTTGCAAGAGCCTTTAGGGAGCGGGAAATATCGGAGATTTCCTGTTGTCTGTTTTCTGACGAGCGTTTTCCTTTCTCACCGCTCATAAGTTGAAGATAGTCAATCATAATTAGGGAAAGGCCGGATTCCAGTTTTCTCTTCCTGCACTTACCCCTGAGTTCACTGACCGTGATTCCCGGTGTATCATCAATGTAAACCGCCGACCTCGAAAGGCGATCCACTCCCTCAATAAGATCTCCCCATTCTTCATCGGTAAGCGTTCCCTTCCTAAGCTTATCCGCTTCGATTTTCGTTTCCAGAGAAAGCAATCGATTGGCAAGCTGTTCCTTAGACATTTCCAAAGAAAAAATCATAACCGGTTCTTGTTTTTTTACGGCAACATGGTCCAAAATATTCAAAACGAAGGCAGTCTTTCCCATGGAAGGTCTTGCCGCAATCAATATTAAATCTGATTTTTGAAATCCCGCCGTCCTATAATCTAAATCTATAAAACCCGAAGCAACCCCTGTTATGGCATTCTTCTGCTTAGAAGCTTCTTCCACTTTTCTTAGAACATTCATGGCCACATCGGAAATCGGAACGAACTCTCGGGTGTTTCGTTCAAGGAGAAGGTTGAATATCTTCTTCTCCGTAGTTTCCAAGATGATTTCCAGATCCTCCTCGCCTTTATAGCACATATTGGCAATCTCTTCATTGGTCCGAATAAGCGCACGAAGAATAGACTTGGAGCGAACCATTTCGGCGTAAATACGGACATTTGCCACACTGGGTACATCCATTGCGAGGTTCTTCAAGGTCTCCAAGGAGAAAAACTCGGGCGGAATATCCTTCTTCCCTTTTAATTTATCCTGTAAACTTACAAAATCTATTGCCGTTCCGGCCTGCGCCATTTCCTTCATGCAGGAAAACAGCAGCTGATATTGCCTGCTGTAAAAATCTTCCGGCTGTAATATTTCCAAGGCTGCAAGCACTGCGTCCCCGTCTCTGATCATCGCACCGATTACGCTGGCTTCCGCTTCCTTGGAATGCGGAATACTGCGTAAAAGCAGTCTCTCATCCTGTTCTGCCATTTTTTACTCCGCTTGTACACTGACATGAAGCACGGCTTCCACATCCTTATGGAGCTTTACCTTAATGTCATAGCCCCCAAGATTTTTCATGGGTACATCCAGTTCCATTTTCTTCTTATCAATGGCGATATCGTACTGTTTCTTCAACTCTTCCTGCACTTCCTTTGTTGAAATGGATCCGAAGGCTCTGCCGTCCTTTCCCGCCTTCATGTGAAGTACCAGCTTTACCTCTTCTATCTTCTCCTTCATGGCCTTTGCCTCGGCAAGCTTCTCCTCGGCAAGCTTCTCGGCATTCTTGAGCTGCAGCTTCAAGGTATTCATATTCTTGGCATCCGCCAAAACTCCCGCTTTAGTGGGAAGAATAAAGTTTCTTCCATAACCCTCATTGACTTCGACAATCTCCCCTTTTTTTCCTAAGCTCTTTACATCCTTTAATAAAATCACTTTCATTATGCTACTTCTCCTTCTTCAATCATTTCATCAATCGCCGCCTTAACCAGCTCGATACATTCCTCTATCTCTTTTCCCTCTATCTGCGCACCTGCCACGGTACGGTGTCCTCCTCCGCCAAGCTTTTCCATGAGTACCTGCACATTCAGCTCATCTATGGAACGAGCAGAAAGGAATACGGTGTTCTCAACCTTCGTAAGAACGATACTTGCCTTAATTCCCCTAATATTCAAAAGCTCATTGGCCGCCTTGGCACAAAGCACGGTAGGACTTTCCGAACCGCTCTTTTCCAAGGAGCTTATCGCATAAGAGTTTCTGTATATATCCGCTCTGCTGATGGTATCCGCCTTAGCCTGGTAATCATTGAAGTCTTCCCTGAACACCTTTCGGACTCTGGTGATATCCGCTCCACAGCGTCTAAGATAGGCCGCCACTTCAAAGGTTCTTACACCGGTCTGGTTTGTAAATTCCCGAGTATCAATAACAACCCCGCCATACATACAGTCCGCTTCCATCGGTCTTGCCTTGATTCCTTCTCGAATATATTGCATCATTTCCGCAATAAGCTCCGAGGCGGATGACGCATAGGGCTCACAGTAGCTCAAAACCGCCCCCTGTATTGTTTCCGAGCTTTGTCTATGGTGGTCAAAGACAACCTTCGTCTTCACCATGTTAAGAAGATCCGGCTCATCAATGATGGAAGGCCTGTCGCAATCCACCACAACCAGCATGGTGTTATTGTCCACAAGAGTCTTTGCCGTTTCTCCGTCGATAAACATATCCTCCGGGTAGTCGGCATTGTTCAAGAAGCGTTCCTTTAAGGGCAAAATGGTGGAGGTCACATTGTTCTGTACGATATACGCTCTTTTATCCAGAGCCGTAACCATACGGTACACTCCCACGGAAGAACCGAGACAATCCATGTCCGCATTCTTATGTCCCATGATGAGGACCTTATCCTTCGACTCGATAAGCTCCTGAAAGGCCTGTGCCTTCACTCTTGCCTTAACGCGGGTAACTCTTTCCGTACTTTGGCTCTTTCCTCCGAAGAAGTTCAACTTCTCCGGGTTCTTTACGATAGCCTGATCTCCTCCACGGCCAAGAGCCATGTCCATACTCGTCCTTGCATATTCATAGTTCTGGCTGAAGTCCCCGGCTCCATAGCCGATTCCCAAGCTGAGGGTAATGGCAAGCTCATTTCCCATATCGATTTCTTTCACCTCTTCCAAAATCGAGAAGCGGTCCTCCATCATTTTTTCCAAAACCGATTGCTTTAGGAGAAAAAAGTACTTATCTTTTTCAATTTTTTTAATTACTCCATTGGAAGCCGTAATATATCGGGTGATTTTTCTATCCACAAGAGCGGCAAGCAGAGAGCGGCGAACCTCTTCAATCTGCTCCATAACATCTTCGTAGTTGTCTATATAGGCGAGTCCCAAAACCACTCTTTCCTCGTCCAGCTTCTCTTGCAGCTCTACTTCTTCGGTTTCATCTCTTAGATATACCGCAACAAGCTCTTCTTCACCGGAAAGACTGCGAACTTCTTCTTCCCCCTCATCCTCTAAAGCATCCAGTCGAATCAGGTCTATACAATATTTTCTTTCCATAAAGGAGGAATGCAGCTCAAGCATTGCTTCCTTTTCCTTCAGCATTTCCTTTTGCATATTCGGGAAAATATTAAATAGATTCCGCTCGATTTTGCTGTCCTTTTGCAAAATTTTATGGAAGGCCTTATTTTCCCAGAGAATTTCTCCGTCCTCTCCTACGATACAATAGGCGGTAGGCATCTCTTCAAAAAGTCTTGCTCTGTTCTCATTTGCCCTCAAAGAAAAATTCAAAAGAGCCGAGACAAGTCTGTTTTTCCTGCTCCGATAAAGATAAATTGCAAAAGCAATATATAATACAGCCAAAAAAAGAAGCAGAAGACAAAGCTTCCATTCCATCGTAAATGCTATAAAAAGAATCGGAAGCCACAGGAGAGACAACCAAAGGGGAGCGCGAAGATATAAATCTATCGTTCCCGGCATTGTATTTCTATTTTTCATGATTCCTCTTTCTCTTTTAGTTTTCTGATTTGATAATCTCCGTCATTATACTATTTCTTCCAACTAAGGTAAAGTTTCGGAAAGCAGGAACTTACTGTTAAACCATGCTATTCTTTCCCGGCTGTAAGGAAAAAAATTTTATCCTTAAGATTTTCTTTATTGTTTTATTTTCCTTCTCTAGTAGAATAAATGCGTATTCACAAAGGATTTTCGACGACAGAAATAGTAAAGTAGAGGTTAAAATATGAAGAAGACGAAGTTAATTGCAAGCCTTGCAATGGCAATGAGTATTATGGCAGCTATCCCCGCCATGGCAAACTGGAACGCGGGTCAGGGAGAGAACAGCAATCGTTGGTGGTATGGAAATGAAGACGGAAGCTACTGTCATTCCGGTTGGTTCTGGCTGGACGGAAACAGAGACGGACTTGCCGAGTGCTATTACTTTGACGAGGCGGGCTGGGCTCTAATGGATACCACTACTCCGGACGGCTACACCGTAAATGCGGACGGTGCTTGGTATGTAGGCGACCCTGATGAAGGCGTTAAAGAGCGTGAAGTAGAAGTACAACTTGAGCAGGCCGAGCAGGAAGCCATCAACAAGAAAAAGCCCGTGTTTAAGGTTCCCGAGAAGAAGAACGGCGTTATGAAGAACTATAAGCCCAGAGCAACAGGTAGCAACGGCGTTACTCCAAATGCGGGAGAAGTGAATGCTGCAGATTTCAGCAGAGAGCATCAAAACTAATTAAAGAGCTTAAAAATACAGGTTTTTGCAGTATTTCTTCCAGAAAAGAGCGGAGATTTTCCCGCTCTTTTTTTTCTATAGAGTCCGCCTGATTCACTAAAACAATATCCCCCAATCCTTCTTTTTGAAGTGCTTCAGCAAGAATTTCTTTACTGAGTAGGCTTTCTTCCGGAGGTGCAGGCGAAAAAAGTGCCCGAAAAATTTCAGGTCGATGCACAACCAAGCGTATTTCTTTATTGAGGGCAGAAGCCCCGAAGACAAGGATTGTAAGTTTCGATTCCTTTGGAATCTGCGGTTCTCTCTCATTGTGAGCTTTAGCAGGCAGTCTTTTAGAACCGTCCGCTTCAATAAGGATATAGTCAGCGCAACTTTCCAGCATGGAAAAGGGAATAGGCGCCTTACTCAGCTTTCCTTCTCTTCCTTCTACTCCGAGGCAAAGAATATTCTCTTTTTTAAATCCTTCTTTCACTAAAGAAAGAATCTTTTCCGGAGAATCGGATTCCTGCACAATAATATTTTCACAATGAGAAAAAGGGTATATATGTGTACTTGTGCTAAGCAGTACCTTCCCTTTTTTAGACAGTATCAAAGAAAGCGCATGAATCAGGCTTGTCTTTCCCCCGCTTCCTATAATTGAGCAAAGCCCTCCGGGAATACATTCAGAAAGAGCAAGCAGCGTTTTTCTGTCCATTTCTTCTAAAGAACTCGATTTTTCTCTATCTTCAAGCATTTT
>CAUTEL010000130.1:0-5331 GCA_963537185.1 uncultured Oribacterium sp.
TTAGGGCTGTGGAGGAATAGGGCTCCGCTTAGCAGTGGAGTGCCATAGGGAGGCCTTGAGCGGTGGTTCTTGTCTTTTTTTAGCTGGGATTCCAAACTATATGGAAACGCGATACTGTGCAAAAAGAAGAAGCAAATCCGCATCCCTATACTATTCTTCTTTGATACGCCACACTACGCCTTATAAAACTTCCGTAACATAGGAAGCAGTTCCTTTAAGGCATCAATTGTATCTCTAAGCTCATGCTTTTCCGTTAGGAAGGAGAAGGAAAAACGGAGGGTAGAGTCCAGCTCCTTATCAGTAAGACCGATTGCTTTCAAAGTGCCGGAAATGCCCGGGTGGTTGGATGAGCAGGCTGAACCGCTGCTGACATAGATTCCCTTCTCTTCCAAAGCATGAAGCAGAACCTCCGCTTTTATACCGTAGAAAGATGCGGAAACAATCTGCGGAGCGGAAGCCTTTCCCTTTTCGGAATTGACCTTCACCTCCGGAAGTTTCTCCAGTTCCTCAATAAAATAGTCCTTTAGTTCATAGAGCTTCTCCATCTTTTCCGGAAAATCCTGATAAATCATCTTTGCGGCGAGTCCCATACCTGCAATGCCCGGAATATTCAAGGTGCCGGAGCGTAGTCCTCCCTGCTGCCCGCCACCAAAAAGAATCGGGTTTATTTTTACCTTTTCATCAATAAAAAGGAAGCCTATTCCCTTCGGACCGTGCAGCTTATGTCCGCTTACGGAAAGTAGATCCACAAAATCCTTTTTCGGATGAAGAATCATTTTCCCATAGGCCTGTATGGCATCGGTATGGAAGAGACAGTTCGGGTTCTTTTTCTTAATAAGCTCTCCAATCGCGTGAATATCCTCTACCGCTCCCATCTCATTGTTCACGGTCATAATACTTACCATAACGGTATCGTCACGGATTGTTTTTTCCAGCTCGTTAAGGGAAATATGCCCCTTCTCATCCACCGCTAAAATGCTGATTTCAAAGCCGTGGCCCTCTAAAAATTCCAAAGCCTTATAAACAGCGGGGTGCTCAATCGCAGAGCTGATGATGTGCTTTCCCTGTCTCATTTTTGCAAAGCAACCCCCGATAAGCGCCATATTGTCGGACTCCGTGCCACCGGAAGTAAAGAGAATTTCCTTTGCCTTAACCTTTAAGGTCTCGGCAATCTCTTCTCTGCTTTCTCTGTAAAACTTTTCCGCCTCTACCCCCATGATATGCTTTGCAGACGGGTTTCCATAGTCCGCAAGCATGGTCTTACACATCAGTTCCGCAACTTCCGGGTAGACCTTCGTTGTTGCAGAGTTATCCAAATAAATGCTTCTCATCTTGCCTCCTTACTTTCGCCAAACTCCAAGTGCATCATAATCAGGCTTAAAACCGTAATCGCCGCAGTTTCCGTGCGTAGAATTCTCTTTCCGAGGCTAATCGGAAGAAATCCCTCTTTTTTCGCCTCTTCCACCTCTTCTTTAGAAAATCCGCCCTCCGGACCAATGCAAAGAGCAAGCGTACCACCTGACTTTTCTCCCAGTTCTTCTACCAGAAGAAGTTCATCCTTCGTAAAGCCGACTCCTTTTTCATTTTCATAAGGCATCAGCTTTATTTCCGCATTCTTAACTAAGGAAAACGCTTCCTTCCATGTAGAAACCGGAGTAATCACAGGAATAACGGAGCGCTTTGACTGCTTTGCCGCAGCTTCCGAAATTCCCTGCCAGCGTAGTCTTTTCTTCTCCGCCTTATCTCCTTTTAGTTGTACAATGCAGTTTTCACTCTCTAAAGGGATAATTTCCGATGCACCAAGCTCCACCGCCTTTTGAATGATGAGCTCCATCTTTTCTCCCTTGGGAAGAGACTGCAAAAGAATAACTTTCGTTTTGAGTTCATGCGCTTCCTCCAAAAAAGAGACGGAAAGAACGGCATGGTCTTCTCCATACCGTTTAATCTTACAATGATAATCGACAGCTTCTCCGGCAGAAATAATAATTTCTTCGCCTATCTTTCCTCGAAGAACCTTCTGTAAATGATGAAAATTTTCTCCAAAGAGTTTGATTTCGTCTCCTATAATTTCACTTTTGTCTACAAAAAAATGATGCATAGATTCCCTTTTTCGTTTTGGAAAAATTAATTTCTCAAAAACCATTCTTGTAATGATTCCTAAAATTTATTCCTCGTTATCTTACTTCTTTCTTTTCGGAGTGACAAGAAAAAAAGCAGGGGTACGGAATGAAAATTCACGCAACGCCCTGCTCAAAACAGTAAACAACCACTCTTATCGTAAATATCTTTTAGATTTCCTTAAAAGCCTCTTCCAAATCCTCAATAAGATCCTCTACATTTTCTATACCTATCGAGAGGCGAACCGTATTTTCCTGAATTCCCTGCTTTAGAAGCTCTTCTTTTGTACTTTCCGAATGGGTGGTGCTGGCCGGATGAATAACGAGCGACTTCACATCGGCAACATTGGCAAGCAGGGAGAAAAGCGCAAGATGATCGATAAATCTCTTTGTTGTTTCCGCATCGCCTTTCACATTAAAGGTAAATATGGAGCCTCCGCCGTTTGGAAGATACTTCTTGTATAATTCTTTTTGCCTGGAATCCTTTGATACGGAAGGGTGAGAGACAGACTCCACCTTCGGATGTTTTTCCAAATACTCTGCAAGCTTTACCGCATTTTCTCCATGTCTTTCCACACGAAGGGGAAGTGTTTCCGTGCCTTGCAGAAGAAGCCAGGCATTAAATGGCGAAATAGCAGCACCTTCCTCACGAAGAAGTATTGCTCGAATATAGGTTGCAATCACTGCCGGTGCCGTATCTCTGGCAAAGCTTACTCCGTGATAGGAAGGATTCGGCTCGGTAAGCCAAGGCCATTTGTTTCCCTTAGTCCAATCAAAGCGCCCCGCATCGACCACAATACCTCCCATCGTGGAGCCCTGGCCTCCGATAAACTTCGTTGCGGAATGCACCACAATATCCGCACCGTACTCAATCGGACGGATGAGATAAGGGGTTGCAAAGGTGTTGTCTATTATTAAAGGCAGCCCGTGCTTATGGGCCAAATTTGCCCAAGCCTCAATGTCCACTACATCTCCGTTCGGATTTCCGAGAGATTCAATATAAAGTGCCTTTGTATTTTCCTGTATCGCCTGCTCCGCTTCAGACAAATCATAGGGATCTACAAAGCTTGTTTCCACACCGAAGTCCCGAAAGGTATGCTTTAAAAAATTGTAGGTTCCCCCGTAGATATTTCTTGCACTGACGATATGATCTCCCTGATGCGCTACTGCCTTAAAAGCGTATGTAACCGCTGCAGCCCCCGAGGCGAGCGCCAGTGCGGCTGCCCCTCCTTCCAGACTTGCGATTCTCTCTTCCAGCACGCCTTGTGTCGGGTTGGTTAATCTTGTGTAAATATTTCCGGCTTCCTTTAAAGCAAAGCGCGCCGCAGCCTGGTCACAATTTTCAAAAACAAAGGCGGTACTCTGGTAAATTGGAACTGCTCTTGCACCGCTTGCCGGATCCGCCTGTTCCTGTCCTACATGAACCGCTCTTGTGTTAAAGGATAAATTTCTTTCCGCTATATTCTTCTTACTCATCTTACTACCTCCATATTTTGTACTACTCTCTTTCTGTACGAAAATGTATCACAGGCTCTCGTTACTGTCTAATACAAGGCTTTTGGATTTGGATATAGCTTCGCTCTATAACAATCTGGTCTTGTATATTTTTATATAATTGGGTATTTTATCAAGTCCAGTTTGTGCTATCATCAAAAAGCAGCAGAAAATTTTTCTGTGAACTTGCTAAATAAGGACTTTCCTCTCCCCTTCCAAAAGGAGGAAAAACTTGGAAATGTCCTGCCACGGAGGTAGTCAAATGAACAAAAAAGTACAGAAAATAACCCTTTGCGCACTGTTTGCCGCATTGTCTTATGTAGTCTTTACCTTTTTACAGGTAAAAATCCCTATAGGTGCCGATACCACTTCCATCCACCTTGGAAATGCCGTGGTAGTCATTGCAGCCCTTGTGCTTGGCGGCCCCTTGGGAGGCCTTGCAGGAGCAATCGGTATGACCATAGGAGATCTTCTGGATCCCGTTTATATCACTTATGCGCCTAAAACACTTATCTGTAAAATGGTAATCGGTTTAATCGTAGGCTTGGTGGCGCATAAGTTAGGAAAAATCAACGAATCTCAGGAACGCTCCCATATCTTTAAGTGGGTTCTGCTTTCCGCAATCTGCGGACTCCTTGCCAATGTCATCCTGGATCCCAGTATCGGCTATTTCTATAAGCTGCTTATCCTTGGAAAACCTGCCGCAGAACTCTCCTTTAAAATCAATGTAGCCGCCTCTGCCGTTAATGCGGTAATGTCCACCATTGTTTCCGTCCTGGTGTATATGGGGCTATATCCGATTTTACGAAAAGAGCAGCTCGGTCTACAAAATGCCTAATTAGTTTTATATTTCTTATGAATAAAATCCCTTTCTTCTCTCAAGGCTTTCTATTCAGAATTGCAAAAGAGCTTACGCAATCTTTCCGCGTAAGCTCTTTTTTAAATCTTATATTTAATTGTTTACTCTGTATCCTGCCTATTCCCTATCCACTTATTTCTTTGTTCCAATCTTTCCTTGTAAAACAATTGCCCCCCATGCGAGAAAAGCGTTTCCGGATAAGATGGTCACAATCCAAAATGCGGTTTTCCCTAAGCTCTGCTCTCTGATTTTCAAAAAGCTGTAAGGACCGGAAACAAACCCCAAGGCATGAAATATGATAAGAGGAACTGCATAGAGTAAGGTAGTATAAACTGCATAGCTGATCCATCTCCGTTTTGTATTTTCCTCTTCCAAAACAAATAAAAGCAGAGAAAGGAAGGGACATAGTAGATGGCTAAACAGCTTCCTGCCTTCTAAAAACTCATAGGCATACCCCTGCTCCGGCCCTAAAACAAGGAGCACTACCACAAAGGTCACCATAAGCGAAACAGTGGAAATATAACGCAGTAAAGCTATGCTTGATGGAAGCTTTGCCGAGGAAAAGGCTGTCTTTTGCTCCTTACTTTGAAAATAGCAACTCACTACACCTTTTCCCTCACTATTTAAGCTTGGAAGCCTAAATAAGATATAAAATAGAGACGCTATACCGCAAAGAAGATTGGAATCCGTCGTATAATAACGAAGTGTTGTCCATCCGTCTTCCGAAAAAGCATTCAGAACGACAATAAGCTCTAAAAGGAGCAAAAGAACATGCCCGAAAAACAGTTTTTTATCCTTTTGATTCATCTTTTAATCAACCCTCTCTCTATTTTTATAAAAATCTATCTGACGGTTTTTAAG
>CAUTEL010000131.1:0-5324 GCA_963537185.1 uncultured Oribacterium sp.
GAAGAATCTCATTGGAAATCATTTTTCGCGGAGAAGAAAAATAAAGAAATTATCTATTCTTGCTTCCATCTCCGCGAAATAAAACTTCAATATTTATAAAATATATTTATTGTAATCCGTTTTTACACCGGGTAAGACTTGCTCGCCTTATCCGCTGCGCTTAGGGCAACTCCGCTCTTTTGTGCATCTCTGTACTCAAAGAAGTCTTTTGCAACCTGCGGGAAAAGAGCGTAGGACAGTACATCTTCAGGCTGTCTAGTCCATTCCTTCGCTTCTTCCTCAAACTTCTTAAGCTGCGGTGCAATATGGTCTGCGGGACGATCTGTCATCTGCTTCTCGCCCTTTAGTACCTTTTCCACCACCTCCGGATTCATCGGCTTAACCGTTTTTCCGAATTCTCCGGCTACAAGCTTGTAGGACTCCTTCGGCACCATCTTATAGCGCTCTCCGGCAATGACATTCATCACCGCCTGGGTTCCTACAATCTGAGAAGACGGGGTAACGAGAGGCGGTTCTCCGAAGTCCTTTCTCACTCTTGGTACTTCTTCCAGCACTTCCTGAAGCTTATCATCCTTTCCTGCCTGATGAAGCTGGGAAATGAGGTTTGAGAGCATTCCTCCCGGTACCTGATACTTTAGCGCCTTAACATCTACGCCGAGCACCTTTGTGGAAAGAAGGCCGGATTTAATGCATTCCTCTCGGTACGGCTGAAAATAATTGGAAATCGCAATCAGCTTATCAAGATCCAATCCGGTATCGTATTCCGTACCCTGTAAAGCGGCAACCATAACATCGGTAGACGGCTGAGAAGTTCCCATAGCCAGAGGAGTGGATGCGGTATCAATAATATCCGCACCTGCTTCAATTGCCTTTAAATAGGTCATGGAAGCCATACCGGTGGTATAGTGCGTGTGCATTTCAATTGGAAGCTTCGTGCCCTTCTTTAAGGCTTCAACGAGTTCTGTAGCCTGCTTCGGTAAAAGTAAGCCCGCCATATCCTTAATGCAAAGAGAATCGGCACCAAGGCTTTCAACCTCTCTTGCAAGATTTTCCCAATACTCCAGAGTATAGGCATCTCCCAAGGTGTAGCAAAGCGCAATCTGCGCATGTCCACCCTCTTTATTACAAGCCTTTACCGCGGTTTCCAAATTACGAATATCGTTTAAGCAGTCAAAGATACGGATTATATCAATTCCGTTTGCAATGGATTTCTCTACAAAATACTCCACTACATCATCCGCATAGTGATTATATCCGAGAATATTCTGTCCTCTGAACAGCATCTGCAGTTTCGTATTTTTAAAGTGTCTTTTGAACATCCGAAGACGCTCCCAAGGATCCTCCTTAAGGAAACGCAAACAAGCGTCAAATGTAGCTCCTCCCCAGCACTCTACAGCATGATAGCCGACTTCTTCCATTTGATCCAAGATCGGCTCCATCAGCTCACTGGGCATTCTGGTGGCAATTAAGGACTGATGCGCATCTCTGAGCACCGTTTCCGTGATTTTAACTTTAGCCATATATTCCCCTTTCTTATTTTACCCCAAAAACAGCCATGAACACACCTGCCGCAACGGCGGTACCGATTACGCCCGCCACATTCGGCCCCATGGCATGCATAAGCAGGAAATTGCTCGGATCAGACTCCGCTCCCACCTTCTGCGAAACTCTGGCAGCCATAGGCACAGCGGAAACTCCTGCCGAGCCGATTAACGGATTAATCTTCTTTCCGGATAAGTAATACATTACTTTTCCAAGTAAAACGCCGGCTGCTGTACCGAAAGCAAAAGCAATCAGGCCTAAAAATACGATTTTCAAGGTATCCAAATTCAGGAAGGCTTCCGCAGAAGTGGTGGCTCCCACAGAGGTTCCCAGTAAGATTACCACGATATACATCATGGCATTGGATGCTGTTTCTGTTAGCTGTCTTACTACCCCGGACTCTTTAAAAAGATTTCCGAGCATCAGCATTCCCACAAGGGGTGCAGTGGTCGGCAGCAAAAGACAAACCACAATGGTTACCACGATGGGAAAAAGAATTCTTTCCAGCTTGGAAACCGGACGAAGCTGCTCCATTCTGCACATTCTCTCTTCCTTTGTGGTAAGAGCACGCATAATGGGCGGCTGAATAATCGGCACCAAAGACATATAGCTGTAGGCCGCAACCGCAATCGGGCCAAGAAGCGCGGTCTGTCCGAGCTTATTGCAAAGGAAAATGGAAGTCGGGCCGTCCGCTCCTCCGATAATGGAGATTGCAGCAGCCGCAGCACCGTTAAATCCCAAGAAAATGGCAAAGAAGTACGCCGCATAAATACCGAACTGTGCAGCCGCTCCAAGAAGAAAACTGATCGGGTTCGCAATGAGGGGCGAGAAATCCGTCTGTGCTCCTACTCCGAGGAAAATCAGAGAGGGGAAAATCGTCCACTCGTCTAAACGGAAGAAATACCAAAGCAGTCCTCCTGTACCGTTTATCGATTTTTCCGGACTAAGCATTATGTCCGGATAGATATTTACTAAAAGCATTCCAAAAGCGATAGGAACCATAAGAAGAGGCTCAAAGCCTTTTGCAATACCGAGATATAAAAAGATTAAGGCAATGCAAATCATCAGATAGTTTCCGTAGCTTAAGCTGAAGAATGCGGTTTGTTCTAGTAGATTTAAAAATGTCTCTACTATATTCATGAAATCATCCTCCTAAGTTCTAGCCCTCAAGGCTTACCAGCACTGCTCCGGACTCTACACTGTCTCCCACTTTAACATTGATGGCAACTACCTTACCGTCCTTCGGCGCTACGATATCATTTTCCATCTTCATCGCTTCCAAAACAAGAACCGGAGCACCGCTTTGTACGCTATCTCCTACATTGACCTTTACGGCAAGAACCTTACCGGGCATAGGTGCAGTCACGGAAATATTTCCCTGTGCAGCCTTTGCAGGTGCTGCCGCAGGAGCCGGAGCAGCCGCTTTTACTGCCGGAGCTGCGGATGGCGCTACAGATGCTCCGCCATTACCTTTTTCATCCACTGTCACATCATAAGCCACGCCATTTACTGTTATTGTATATTCTTTCATTTTTTAACCTCTACTTCCTTCTTTTAATCGAGCGCACAAACAAACCATTTTCCAAAGTACGGGCATCGCTGTAAGGATTCTTCTTCGCATGATCCTCTTCGTAGGCTTTTACTGCCGCCATAAGGATAACGGATAATATCTCTTCCGAAATTCCCTCTTCTTTTTCCAGCACCGGTATTGCCTGCTTCTCCACATCGGAGCTCGTCTCTACCGAAGCTATGGCGTTACTCTTTATCGCCCTCTCCTTTTTCTTTTCCGCCTGTCTGACTTCCCATCTGTGAACATGAGCAAACAGGCTGATAATCCAGGCAATGAAGATTAATACCGCAAAAACGGTTCCCATACCGACAACCATGTTTTGGAAAGCGGCAAAAAGCTTCTCGGAAAGACTATATACCGGATTAAAGCTCAACTCGCTAAATCCCGAATAATCATCATGCAGGCTTGCATGAAAAACCAGCTCTCTTTCTGAAAACTTGGCATAGAGGTCGATCAGATAAAGCTCTCCCTCTTTTTGCACATCCACTTTTTCAACTTCTTGAAACTCGCCCAAGTCCTTTTTACTGTTTTTATAGTTGGATAAAGCATTATAAAATAATTCCTCTTTCGCTTTATAGGCATTATTTATGCTCTCTTCCAGCTGCTCATCACTCTGGGACACGATTTGTTGGAAGTAATTCGTAATAATTCCTTCCAACCCGGAAGCTTCTTCGGCAGTAACCGGCGTGCTCGCCTCTTCTTTCTTTCCACAGGAGAGAAGAAAGGCGGAGAGAAGAAAGACAGTAAGAAGGAAAAAAATATGCTTTATTTTCTTCATACTTCCTCCATTAAATGCTTCCGAATTTCTTATGAAAATCAAAATCAGCCTTACCGTAAAGCATATCCAAAGCGGAAATCACTCTTTGCCTTGTTTCTTCCGGGTAAATAAGAGCGTCAATATAACCGCGAGCTGCAGCACTATCCGCTGAAGCCTTTTCCTCTAAATATACCTTCGCCTTAGCTTCTCTTTCCTCCAAAGACTCCTCGGGGTATAAGATATTCGCTGCCAGACTTGGCTCCATAACAGAGATTTCAGACTCCGGATATGCAAAGACAATATCCGCTCCGATTCCCTTACTTCCAAGACAGGCACCGGCGGAACCTACTGCCTTCTTGACCACGGTCACCATCGGTACGGACGCATTTCCATAAGCGGATAAAAGCTCTGCCGTCTCTTTTGCCAAATGCTTTTCATTACATAAGCAATTCTCAAAACCTGTGGTATCACAGATTGTTAATATCGGTAAAGAATAAGTATTGCAGAAACGGATAAAGCGATTCATCTTCGCGATATCCTTCCAGTGTAATGCTCCTCCATTTGTGGAAATTCCACCCACTGTCTGACCATTTAAACGGATAAAAGCGGTAACCGCCTCTTCTCCGTAAGCTCTCTTTACTTCAAAAAGCTCTCCCTCATCAGAAAGAAGCGCAAGAGCTTCTCTTCCCTTTAAGGCAAAGAATCCGTCTACAGCACGGTTTAAATTGTCCTCCGCGTCTTCATTGTAGGCCGCATCCTCGTTGTTAGCGGGGAGGAAGGAAAATGCTTTTTTCAGTTCTTTAGCGATTTCCTCTTCCGTTCCGGAAAAATCAATGTTTCCGGCCTCTTCCTGAGCCTTTCCTCCTGCAAAGTTTTCGTCCTTGTTGCCTTTTACCGCATCGGGAGCATTGACAAAAAGTCTCCCTTCCTTACTTTCCATAAAACAAAAATCGGAAAGGGAAGAAAGGAGAGACATTCCCCCACCGGCTTGTCCGTATACTACTGTATATAAAGGAATCAATCCCTTGGCTTGTGCCTTTTTCTTATAAATTTTAGACAGAGCATAAAGTGCATCCGTTGCCTCTTCCAGACGAAGTCCGCCGGAATCCAAAAGTTCCACTACGGGAGCTCCCATTTTCATTGCCATCTCATAAAGATGCGCAATCTTTCTACCGTGCATTTCTCCCAGAGAACCGGAAAGCACATCTTGATTTTGCGCATAAATATACACCGGCTTTCCGGAAATGCTTCCGTAGCCGCAGATGACACCATCTGATGCTTCCCCCTCAGCTTCCCGTACAAAGTCCGTGCTTCGACTTCTCACCAAAGCACCGATTTCCACAAAGCTTTGTGCGTCCAGCAATGCCTCTATACGGCCTCTTGCCTTAGAATCCATATTTCTCCTCCATTTCTATATATATGATTTAAGTCATATTCTTTCGTATTGTATACGAT
>CAUTEL010000132.1:0-5303 GCA_963537185.1 uncultured Oribacterium sp.
CAATTCTTTTTATTGTACCATGCTCTTCCAAAAGAGAAAATCCTTTTAACTGTGTTTTGCCCCTTTTCCCCCGCGTTTCGCCAGTTTTAGTCTGGATAAGGAAAGATTTTTTCCGGAAAGTTGCAACTCCGTCTGTTCTGAAAGGAGGTAGACATTCTTCACGCCGTCTCCTTTTCTTAAACTCATCGCACACACACCTCTTGCGGTCTTTTTCTGCACAGGAAGCTCTTCTACAGGGAATCGCAGAAAGAAGGAATCCTCCGACTCCAAAACAAGTTGTTCCTCCGCCTTTACAGGAAGAACAGCTACCAAGCTGTCGTCCACGAGCTTTGTTGCCTGCACTAAGCGGTTTTGTGTATCGAATTCTGCTCCCTCTACCCGCTTTCCATAACCGTTTCTACTTAGGAAAAGTAAGGTTTCCTGTAAAAGCTCCGTCTTTGCAAAGATGGAAAGCACAACTTCCTTATCCGAGGAAAATTTACTGAGATTATCCAAGGGGATACCCTTATCCTTAAATTTCGCCAAGGGATAGTCTAAGACCTTCACCTGGTGGAGATTTCCCTCACTTGTGAAGAAGAGTAGTCTATCCGTATTCTTGCAGGAAAGAACAAAGGGATAGTCCGCCTCTATGCTTTCCTTATTTCTCTGGTAAACCTGCGGCTCCAAAAGCTTTCCATAGCCGAAACGATCCTGCACGAAGAAAAGATCCATTTCTTCAATGGCATTTTCATCATATACGGCTTCTTCCGCGTTCCGAATCTCCGTCCTTCTCTTTCTTCCAAACTCTTCCCGGATAGCAAGGAGTTCTTCTTCAAGGTGCTTATACAATACTTCCTTGGAAGACACAATTGCCTTATAATTCTTAATATTCTTTAAGGTCTCTCTATAAGATTTTTGCAGAGACAAAATCTCAAGACCGATGAGCTTGGAAAGCCGCATATCGAGAATGGCCTGCGCCTGCACCTCAGTAAAGGAAAAGCTCTCAATGTCCTTTAGGAAAATGAGATCCCTATCCTTTAATTGCAGAACCGAACTGTCCCCCTGCATCAGGGCGATCTTCGCTTCCTTTTGGCTCTTTGCCCCGCGAAGAAGGGCAATAATGGCATCAATCACATCCACCGCCTTAATCAGTCCTTCTTCTATTTCCTTTTTCTTCTCTTCCTTTTCCAGAAGCTTTCCGAACTTGGAGTGAATTCGTTCCTCCTGGAAGGAAAGATACTCTTCCAAGACACGCTTTAAGGAAAGGGTTTCCGGCCTGCCCTTTGCAATAGCCAGCATATTGACCGGGAAGCTGTCCTCGAGTTTGGTTTTCTTGTAGAGAATATTTTCAATCTTCTCTATGTCCGCATTGCTCTTTAGTTCAAGAACGATACGAATCCCCTGTTCTCCGGACTGGTTCGATATATCGGTAATATCCGTAATCTTTTTGTCATCGCAAAGACCTGCGACATCCTGCATAAACTTACTGATTCCGGCACCTACCATAGTATAGGGAATTTCTGTAATGACTAGCTTATCTCTATCGTTTTTCCCCTGCTTTTTCTCGAAAACGAGCTTTCCGCGCAAGCGAAGCTTTCCCTGTCCCGTAGCGTAAATCTCCGCTAAATCATCTTTATTGGCAACCATTCCTCCCGTAGGAAAGTCCGGTCCCGGCATGATGCGAAGCATCTCTTCCAAGCTCATTGCACTATTCTTCATATAGGCAAGAATGAGGTTAATGAGCTCCGTCAAATTGTGAGAAGGGGTAGAGGTGGTCATGCCTACCGCAATCCCCTCCGAGCCGTTCAAAAGAAAGTACGGAATCTTTGCCGGAAGTATCTCCGGCTCCATCAGCTTCCCGTCATAGTTCGGCTGAAAAGGCACGGAAAGACTTAGGTCCTCGAGCATGGCTTTTTCGGTAAAGGCTTCGAGCCTTGCCTCGGTATATCGTGGCGCCGCAGCGGAATCTCCCTCTATGGAACCGAAATTTCCCTGTCCTTCGATAAGCGCCTGCATACGCTTAAAGTCCTGCGCCATTACCACTAAGGTCTCATAAATCGAGCTGTCTCCGTGTGGATGATATTTACCCATGGTATCACCGCAGATTCTAGCGGACTTTAAAGTCGGACGATCATGGAAGACACGGAGTTCCCCCATATCGAAAAGTACTCTTCTTTGCACAGGCTTTAAGCCGTCCCGAATATCCGGAACGGCTCTGCTCGTTATAACGCTCATGGAATAGTCTAAGTAAGACTTCTGCATCTCCTCGGAATATTCCGTGCTTAAGATTTGTTCTGCCATATTTTATCCCTTATTCTATGTATCGATTTCCGCTTCTCTTGCATGCGTAAATATAAATTCTCTTCGTGGTGCAACTTCTGCCCCCATTAACATAGTCGTAACCTGAGAGGCGAGCTTTGCATCCTCGATCTCTACTCTCTTTAATACACGGTTTTCCGGATTTAAGGTTGTGTCCCAAAGCTCCTTCGGATTCATTTCTCCCAGTCCCTTAAAACGCTTTAGATCATAACCTTCCGTACCATGCTTCTTCTGATACTCCGTTAAAGCTCTTTCATCATAGAGATACTGCGGCTTCTCCGTCTTTTTCGCAGGACTTACCAGGTAGAGAGGCGGCATGGAAACATAGATATGCCCTTCCTGAATAAGCTCCGGCATAAAGCGGTAGAAAAAGGTCAAAAGCAGAGTATCAATATGACTACCGTCCACATCGGCATCCGTCATCAGAATGATTTTATGATATCGAAGCTTTGTAATATCAAAGTCATTGCCGTACCCTTCAGAAAAACCGCAGCCGAAGGCATTGATCATGGTTTTAATTTCCGCATTGGCAAGAACCTTATCCATGGAAGCCTTCTCCACATTTAAGATCTTGCCTCGTAAGGGAAGAATAGCCTGTGTATGACGGTTTCGGGAAGTCTTTGCAGAGCCTCCCGCACTGTCTCCCTCCACAATAAAAATCTCACATTCTTCCGCATTTTTGGAAATGCAGTTTGCAAGTTTTCCGTTCGAGTCAAAGCTGTACTTTGACTTGGAAAGAAGGTTGACCTTGGCTCTTTCCTCCTGTTTTCTAATTTTGGCCGACTTCTCCGCGCAAGTGAGGATTGCCTTCACAATTTCCACATTTCGGTCAAAAAAACGCTCGAGCTCCTCTCCTACAATCTGGGAAACCTCTTTCGCCGCCTCTAAAGAAGCAAGCTTCGTCTTCGTCTGTCCTTCAAAAACAGGCTCCGGGTATTTCACGGAAAGCACGGCTACCATACCGTTTCTGCTGTCCGCACCGGTAAAATTCTGGTCTTTCTCTTTTAAAACACCAAGCTGTCTGGCATAGCCGTTCACAAGCTGCATGAACTTCGTCTTAAAACCAACGATATGTGTTCCGCCCTCTACGGTGTAAATCCCGTTACAAAAGCCCAGAATGTTTTCCTCAAAGCTGTCCGTAAACTGAAAAGCACATTCGAGCTCGGTCTTCTCACTCTTCCCTTTAAAATAAATCACGGGAGTCACCGTCTTATCGGAATCCTTTACCAGCTCTTCCACAAAGGAAACAATACCGTTTGGCTCGTAATACTCGATTTCTACAGGCTCTTCTCCTCTTTCATCCCTAAAATAGAGATGCAGATTCGGATTTAAGTAAGCCGTCTCATGCAGACGGGATTTTAGCCAATCTTCTTTGAAGCGTGTCTTCTCAAAAATCGTATCGTCCGGAATAAAACAGGTTTCCGTTCCTGTCTCTCTCGTCTTTCCGACTACCGGAAGAAGGCCGTCCACAAGCTCTTTCGTGGGTATGCCCCTACTGTATTCATCCTCATAGATTTTTCCGTCCTGAAAGACCCGAACACGCATATAATTCGATAAAGCATTGACAACGGAAGACCCTACACCATGCAGACCTCCGGAGGTTTTATAGTTAGAATCATCAAACTTTCCGCCCGCATGCAGGGTAGTCATAACAATTCTTTCTGCGGAAATTCCTTTTTGATGGCGGTCCACCGGGATTCCACGCCCCTTATCGCGAATTGTACAGGAGCCGTCTTTTCCCAGTGTTACATAGATTTCCGTTCCATATCCGGCCAGGTGTTCATCCACGGAATTGTCTAAAATTTCGTAAATTAAATGATTCAGTCCCCGGCTTCCGATTGAACCGATATACATTCCCGGTCTTCTTCGAACGGCTTCCAAGCCCTCCAAAACCGTAATACTGTCTGCATTGTATTTCTTTGCCATCTTGCTCCTTTAACTATCCAAACTGCTTCTACATGATTTTATAAAAATGGTATTGCTCCTTAGGAAAATTCAATCTAAGAAAGACTTGCAATAAATCTTCTGAAGCCTTCCTTTCCCGCCTCATCTTCCTTAAAGATTCCGGCATCACGAAGTACCTCTAAGAATACCTTTCCTACCTCCGCTCTTAGTATTTCCTCTACCGTATCCTTCGTGATATTCTTGTATTTCTTCTTGATTTCCAAAGAAAATGCATGATGCTTTCCAAGGATGGGGTCGGAAGAGATTTCCTTATTCTCCAAAATCGCTTCTCCAAGATCGGAAAGCTCCGTCCGAAGTCTGGCCGGTAAAACGGCAAGCCCCATTACCTCTATAAGGCCGATATTTTCCTTCTTGATATGATGCCACTCCTCATGGGGATGGAAAAGCCCCAAAGGATGCTCTTCCGTAGTTCTGTTGTTTCGAAGCACCAAATCCAGCTCAAAAAGCTCTCCGCGCTTTCTCGCAATCGGGGTAATCGTGTTGTGCGGCGTATCTCCCGTGTGAGAAAGAATCTGCAGACTTTCATCACTATAGCTTCGGAATTTCTCTAAAATATAGCTTGCCGCCTCGGCACATTGATCCTTATTTTTTCCGTTTAAACGAATAACAGACATCGGCCAGTTGACAATCCCGAAGTGAAGCTCCGGGAATTTTTCCAAGCTAAACTCCTCGCGTAGCCCCGCCTTCTCCATAGGGAACGAATAGTTTCCTCCCTGAAAATGCTCATGAGAAAGAATGGAACCGCCCACAATCGGAAGGTCTGCATTGGAGCCCAGGAAGTAATGCGGAAATTGCTCCACAAAGGAAAAGAGCTTTCCAAAAACCGCAGAATCTATCTTCATCGGCTTATGCTCTTTGTGAAAAACAATGCAATGCTCGTTATAGTACACATAGGGAGAATATTGAAAATAAAAATTTTCTCCTGAAAGCTTTACAGGGATAATTCTGTGATTTTCTCTTGCCGGAAAATCAAGGCGACCGAAATACCCCTCACTTTCCTTACAAAGCATGCAGGCAGGATAAGAATGAGAAACCGTCTT
>CAUTEL010000133.1:0-5277 GCA_963537185.1 uncultured Oribacterium sp.
CTATAGGCCTTGATGATATCGTAAGTCATGGTTCGAGTTAATGAGCCTTATTGTTTATGAAATAAATTTTTTTGTTGTGTGATTTGCGTGATGTCATTAGCTCTTGCTTGACACGGAACAATCTAAGGCGGAATAAGGAGGAAAAATGGTAAGAAAGGGATGGAAAAATGCGGCGATTTTAACAGCGATGAGCTTGATGCTGCTTCCCACATTCCAGGCCTACGCGGTAACTGCTAGGCAGAATACAAATGGGAATTTTGTTCAAGAGGAAGGAAATTGGAGATTTAAGACTCCGGAAGGATCCAAAGTTGAGGGCTGGGTGGTAAGTAACAACGAATGGTATTACTTAGATCCTGCAACAGGAAATCTTCGTTCCGGATGGTTAAGATTATCTGACGGACAAACCTACTTTTTATATACGATTCATGATGGCAATTTCGGAAAGCTTGTGACCGGTTGGAACTGGATTGACGGCTATTGCTATTATTTTGAGACTGCGGATAACGGGCAGAACGGAATCTTAAAGACCAACGGCAGAACTACGGACGGATATTTGGTAGATGCAGCAGGACGTTGGGTAAATGAAAGCACCGGTGAGGCAGTCTACGAGGCAGGAAAAGGTCTTCCCTCCTCTGAATCCGATCAGCAGGTAGCCGGTGCGAATCGTCCTATTCCTCAGGTGGCAGGTGTATCCAGAGCTTCCGGTGCATCAGCTTCATCCGGTAGTTCCCGAATTGCTGGCCGTGGCGGTTCTTCCGCTAGCGGAAATGGAAGCATCGGAAACCCTGGAGGCTCCTCATCCGGTTCCGGAAATAGCGCAGTAAACAATGGCAGTGCCAATACCGGAAACAGTGCAAGTAACGGTAGTGCCAATGCAGGAGACAATGCAAGTAACAGCAACGCTAACGTAGGAAACAACGCAAACAACGGCAGTGCCAATACCGAGAATAATGCGAATAATACTACCGACAATAAGCAGGACAGCAATAAGCAGGACAGCAATAAGCAGGAAGCAAAGACTGCGGTAAATGCGGAAAAGACCAAGGCTGTGCATACAGAGCTTGGAGACTTCGTTTCCGTAGTTTTCAACGAGGGAAGCATTTCCGACTACGATGTGTATGTAGACGGTGTGGATGTTACAAGTGCTTTAAGCAATGTGGATGACGAAGGAAAGATTGTAAAGTGGATCAGTACCGTAGCTTCCCCTAAGACTTTGGAAGTAAAGAAGAAGGGAACGGAGGATACAGTACAGACCATCACCTTAAATAAGGGAACAGCTACCGAGGCGGTAGAGGCGGGAAATCCGGAGGATGCACCGGACTACCTGCTTACCAGAGGAAGAGTCAGTATTTACGATTACTACCTTGGGCCAAAGGATAAGGAAGGTAAGGAAAAGATTTATCCAAGTACTACGACCTTTGATTTGACAGAAAGCCGCAAGGAAAATTCCAAGAATGTCAGCACCCAGTACTATGTAAAGCCGGTTGCCATTGATGAACAGGGAAGAGGCGTGGACGGACAGCAGCTTGTTGCGAAGTTCAGTCTTTCCGGGGAAGAGCAGACCAAGTGGTTTGAGGGTATTGATAAGATTGCTCTACTTCGTTATGACGACAATACCTTGATTAACGGTAATCTTACCCATAGTGTTTCTACAGAGAAGAGCAAGTATGGAACCAACGGTGTGATTACCATCCCCACTAACCAGGGAAATATGAGAAGCCACGGGCTTTACCTCTTAAACATTCATTCTTCCTATACAGAGGAAACTGTGACCATTCCGGTAGAGTTTGTAAAGGCTGCAAAGTTTAGCTTAAAGCTTCAGGCCCAGAGCAACAATGCAAAGCAGGGAGAGAGAGTAGGCTTTGATGTTGTTGGGGAAAATGGCGCTACTTTTGGCAATGATCTTAAGGTAGACAATATGCAGGTTACCCTGATTAAGCCGGACGGCACATCTCATAACTTAACTTATATCAACGACTTCTTTAACTTCATCAACTACTTTATTGTTTATGGTACCGGCGGAGAAGACGGAAAGACTGTAAATACCGACCAGGTAGGAACTTATACCTTAAAGGTTCGCTATGCCGGCTATCAGGAGATGGAAACAAAGTTTGAAATCTTCCCCGGAAAGGCCGTAAATACAGAAGATTCCGATACGGAAAAGGCGGCAAGATCCGCAGCCAGAAAGAAGAGTAGCGGAAGCAGTTCTTCCGGCACCGGAAAAAAGGCAGATTCCGTTTCCGCAGCAACTGCAGGAAGCATCGGAAAGAAGAAAAGCAGTAAGAAGAAGGCTTCTGAGGTGGATAGCACCTCCTCTGCAACCGGAGGTGGAAGCACCCACTATGATGCCAGAGTCATTTTCAACTATGACTTACTGAGCAATGCTTTACTCTTAAATGAGTTGAACCTGTTAAACAGCGATGCGGAAAATGTTGTAGAGCAATATTTCAACATGACCATCGATGACAGCTCCTACCTCTACAATGAGGGAGCGGATGCTTTCTACAGCTACCGTGATTACTTAAATGCTAATGCGGAGAATAGAAGAGCCGGCGGAAAGCTCCTTAGCTTTAAGGACTTTATTGCTACGGCACAGAAGAAGGACTACAACGGGCCTTCTCAGGTCTTAAATGTACTGGAAGACGGACGACTTGGTGCCCTTTCCGACTTTAAGCTGGTAAAGGGAGAGAAGACTCCTAGCTTTACAGGAACCACTACCGAGGTAGGAGGAGAATTTACCTTAAAGACAGAGGATAAGGAGTACTTAAAGGCTATCACCGGAATCACCGTAGACGGACAGAGTGCAAACCTTCTGGACAGCTACAGTAAGCTGGTAGAAATCAAGCCGGAGGAAGGAACCATCCTTGTTCATCGTTCCGCATTTAACTTCTTCAATACTCCGGAGCTTTCTACTCATACTCTTCGTATCAGTGCAGGAAGCAAGTACAGAGATGTGGAGCTGAAGTTACAGTTCAAGGAGATGGCGGATAATCTGCAATTTACTGTAGAGGGAGAGGCATTTACCGAGAAGGATGTGGTACTTTCCTTAGGAACTTCCGAGGAAGCGAAGAATGCTTTGAAGAGCTTTGCGGGCATTCAGCTAAAGGCGCCAAACAGCTCAGAATTAAGAACCCTTTTAGATGCTATGGCAGGAGGAAAGTCCGGAAACGATTACTATGTTCTGGATAAGGAGAAGGGAACCATTACCTTAAAGGCAGGCCTTTTCAAGGAAGCAGGAGAATATCAGTTCTTTGTCAAGCTTTCAAACAGAACAAAGAGCCTTTCCGGAAAGATTGATGTGAAGGAAAATGCAGACACCCCCACCAATCCGGATGAAAATGCCAATACAGAGGGACATCCAGAAACAGCAAGCTTTGAGGCAGTTAATGAGAAGGATAAGGATAAGAGCTATAGAACCCTTAGCTTTACCGGCTTAAAGAGAGATGAGCTCCATGCTTACCTGAACAATATCGAAGCCATCAGAGTAAACGGAGAAGATTATACCGAGGCTATTAATTCTCTTCGAATCAGAGAGAAGCAGTATATTGCGATCAGCTCTAAGGGAGACAGCTATCAAGATACCCTTCGTTTAGATAAGACTTCCTTGGTAGAGGGAGAGAATAAGGTCGTTATCGAGTTAAAGGATAAGACTAAGAAGATTTTCAAGGTCAATCTTGCTTCCGAGAAGAATAATACCTCCAATACGGAGAATGGTAACGTTTCCGCATTGAAAGCAAAAGAAATCAGTATGGTGAAAAGTGTCTTTGGAAACATAGAAAGCTTTGCCATTCAATTCAATGGAAATGCTAAGGATATTAATGCCACTTTGGATCAGATTGAAAGTGTAAGCCTGAATGGAAATGCTTTGGATAAGGCAAGCATCTTTGCCGGAGGCTTTGGTAATTTCCCGGAGAATTCTTATACTGTTAAGGATCTTATGGATGCATATGGTCGTATACCAAGTCTTCAGCTTTCCGCAAGCTCTGTACAGGAAGGCACTAACCGTTTGCTGGTGAAGTTTACGGACGGAAAGACTCTTAGCCTAAACTTTGACCATAACGGAAAGATTGTGGAAGAAACACCTGTAGTAGAGGAAAAGGAAATAGGCATTGCGTCCATTAAGAAGACTAAGTCCTTCCTATTCGGTTCCCAGCTGGAAGTGAAGTTCAAGGATATGGACCAGAAGGCTATGGCTGCTTTTGAGAAAACAGTACAGTCTGTAAGCTTAAACGGCAAGAGCCTTAAAAAGGAAATTCATAGCAGATCCAAGGAAGGAAGCTATCACTTTGCTTTGATTACCGATGCTTATAGTGGTTTGGATCAATTGATTCTTTCTCCAGAGGATGCTAAGGAGAAGGTAAATACCCTCGTTATTGAGGCAGAGGGCTATAAGAGCCTTACGGTGAAGTTCAATCAGGATGGCAATATTCTGGAGGACGAAGCGGAGGAGGCAGCAAAGGATAATCACTTGGAAGTAGTGGAAAAGAGAGAATCCAGAAACGGCGCGAAGTACTTTACTTTAAGCTTCCCGGAGATGAGTGAAGAAGAGGCAGCAGCTTATCTTGCAAAGCTTTCCAATGTAACCGTAAATGGAGTGAAATATACTCTGTCTAAGACATCTCCATATAAGCTCTTCGATAAGCAGTATTTTGCAGATAAGAAGGGAACGGAATCTACCCTTAATGCAGCTCTTGCCTTAACCCAGGCCGGCGGTGTAAAGATTGGGGAAAATGAAGTGGTGCTGGAAACAAAGGATGGTGAGTCTCAGAGCTATCTCTTTACTGTAGAAGCCTTGACTCCACCTGCGTTTGAGGAAGCAGATCAGCAAAGTAGAGGAGAAGTAGAAATTTCCTTTACCGGAAAAGCGGCAGATATCAATGCTTACTTAAAGAGAGAACAGCTTACTGTTACTGTAAATGGAAAGAAGCTGGAACTTCAGAGATACCGAGACCATTTACAGTCTGCTCCTGCTAGTGGAGCTATTGAGTATAGCTATGTTGACAAACGTAATCATTTCTTTATCGGAAAGGATGCCCTACAGGCCGGAGAGAACACCGTTACCATCAGTTCTCCGGATTACAAGGAGCAGAGCTTCAGCTTTACGTATGAGAAATAAGTTTCAGAAAACCTAAATCCACCGTAGGCAGAAAAGTATTTTTATGAAAAGGTTAGGAAAGAAGCAGAGATTCTTTAGCTTCTTTTCCTAGCCTTTTTTCTTTCTTTGACTTAATATAAAGAAGATAAGTTTAACTATTTAGATATACAAAATTATTTATA
>CAUTEL010000134.1:0-5126 GCA_963537185.1 uncultured Oribacterium sp.
GTATGGAATCTGCCTATTTTTATGGTGAGAAAAGAGGAAGTAAGGAAAATGTGGTTAATTGCAGGACTGGGAAATCCGGAAAAAAAATATAACGGCACTCGGCACAATGCCGGCTTTGCGGCAATCGATGCCTTATTAGACGCACTTGGAGGAAAGGGGCTGGAAAGCACAAAATTTCACGGCGCCTTTACGAAAGTGCGAATTGGAACGGAAGAAGTCATTATCTTAAAGCCCCTTACCTATATGAATTTGTCGGGAGACAGCATTGCTCCGATGGCAAATTTCTATAAAATACCGGCAGAGCAGGTGCTCGTCATCTCCGATGAAATAAGCCTCTCTCCGGGCAGTATTCGCATTCGGAAAAAAGGCTCTGCAGGCGGACATAACGGATTAAAAAGTATCATTGCAAGACTCGGAACGGAAGAATTTCCGCGTATCCGTCTGGGGGTCGGGGAAAAAGACGAAAATAGGGACTTGGCAGCACATGTCTTAGGGCATTTCTCGAAGGAAGACGAAAAGCGCATGGAAGAAGCCTATATAGAGACCGCGAAAGCCTGTATCTGTACGGTGACGGAGGGAATTGAAAAGGCCATGAACCTCTATAATAAAAAAATATAAAGCTATTTGGATAAAGAAGGCGTTTTCGCTTAAATTGTTAAATTAGAGGTTCATAGTGTTAAACAATAATGAGGTCAACAAGGGAGAATCCGCATATACGAATCCGATTGAGGAAACTTTGCTTTTTCAGTCCATGCGTGAAAGGCTGGACTTGGGAGGGCAAGTTTTTTATGCCGGAATAGTCGACAATCTTAAGCCGCTTCTTGTGCTTCCTTTTGCAAAGAACTGGGCACTTTATCTTTGTAAAAATGAGGAGAGGGCGAAGGAGGTTTTGCAGGATTGTAAGGCTTTTACGGAAAATGCCTATTATTATCCTCCGAAGGATTATCTGTTTTACAAGGCGGATACCAAGGGACATTATATCTTAAGAGAAAGGGGAGAGTGTCTCCGTCACCTCTTGGAAGAGGAGAGCGGTATTGTGGTGACCACCTTCCCGGCGATTATGGAGAAAATGGAAGGAAAAAATGCCTTTCAAGTTTCTCTTTTTACCGTGAAAATAGGAATGAACATCGCGCTTTTCGATTTGCAGGAAAAGCTATCACAGATGGGATACAAGAGGGCGGAGCAGATAGAGATGCGGGGGGAGTATTCTATTCGTGGAGGCATAGTGGATGTCTTCTCCAATCAGATGGAAGATCCGGTCCGTATTGAGTTTTTTGGGGAAGAAGTAGACAGCATTCGTTGTTTTTCCTTGGAGAGCCAGCGCTCCCTTGAGCAAATAGAGGAAGCAAAGCTTTATCCGGCCGGAGAGAAGGGCTTTTCTTCTTCTCTTAAGGCATTTTCACTTTTGAATTATTTTCCGAAAGACGCGGTCGTTTTTCTGGATGAGCCGGCAAGACTTTTAGAAGAAGCGGAACGGGTAGAACAGGAGTTTTTAAACTTCTTTGATACGAATACTACGGCGAATACAAACGCAAAGGTAGAAGCAAGAGAAGACGAAGAAGAGCAGATTGAGCTCTTTTCTCCTAAAACGCTTCTTACGGAAATCGGAGAAAGAGCTTTTGCGGCCTTTTCCACGCTCGGGACGGGACTCGATTCTTTAGTCGATGTAGCGGATGCCGGGAAATTTACAGAAAAAAGCATAAGAAGTAAGGAAATCCCCTCATATGGGAAACAGCCCGGACTTTTTCAGGAGGATGTGAAACGACTTTTTCAGGAGAAATACAGGGTTCTTCTATATTCTCCTTCAGCACTCCGTGCGTCCCGTCTTGCAGAAAAGCTTCGAGAAGAAGGGATTTCCGCATACTGCCCCGATGATTTCAGTCTTTCTAAAGAGGGAGAGAAAAGTATACAGGTTTGTACCGGCTTTCTTCGACACGGTTTTTCGTTAGATGAAGAAAAACTTTTTATCCTTACTGAAGCGGAGCTCTTTGGGCAAAGTCTGAGTTTAAAAAAGAGAAGAAAGAAAAAGAAGGTCGAAGCTGTCCGTATCGGTTCCTTAACGGAAATCGAAAAGGGAGACTATGTGGTGCATGAAAGTCACGGAATCGGCATTTATCAGGGAATAGAGCGCATTACGACAGATGGCGTGAGCAAGGATTTTATCAAGATTCTATACGGAGACGGGGGAAATCTCTATTTACCCGTAACGAAGTTGGACGGCATAGAGAAGTATGCAGGGAAAGAAGCAAAAGTTCCCAAGCTGAACCGCTTAAACGGCACGGAATGGCAAAAAACAAAGGCAAAAGTACAGGGGGCGGTAAAGGAAATCGCAAGAGAACTTTTAAGGCTTTATGCGAAGCGCCAAAACGAGGAAGGCTATGCCTTTTCGGAGGACACGGTCTGGCAGAAGGAATTTGAAGAGGCCTTCCCCTATGAGGAGACCGGAGATCAGATTTTAGCCATTGAAGCGACCAAGGAAGACATGGAAAGCAGAAAGATCATGGACCGCCTTGTTTGCGGAGATGTGGGCTACGGAAAGACGGAGATTGCCCTTAGAGCCGCTTTTAAGGCCGTGCAGGATTCCAAGCAGGTTGCTTACCTTTGCCCGACGACCATCCTTGCCCAGCAGATTTACAATAACTTCACGGAAAGAATGAAGGGCTTCCCGGTGGGGATTCGTCTTCTCTCCCGTTTTCAAAGCGGAAAGGAGCTGAAGAAGAGCCTCGAAGAGCTTTCACACGGCAGAGCGGATATTGCAATCGGTACGCATCGTCTCCTTTCCAAGGATGTGCATTTTAAAAATTTGGGACTTCTTGTAGTGGATGAAGAGCAACGCTTCGGCGTATCGGATAAGGAGCGTATTAAGTCCTTAAAGGAAAATGTGGATGTCCTGACTCTTTCCGCAACCCCCATTCCGAGAACCCTACACATGTCACTCGTGGGGATTCGTGACCTTTCCGTCCTGGAAGAGCCGCCTCTTGACCGTCTGCCGATTCAAACCTATGTCATGGAGGAAAATGAAGCCTCCGTTCGGGAGGCGATAGAGCGAGAGCTTAGGCGAGACGGACAGGTTTACTATGTGCATAACAGAGTGAAGAGTATCGCGGAAACGGCAATGCGCGTGCAACAGCTTGTGCCCTACGCAAGAGTCGCCTACGCTCATGGACAGATGGGCGAGCGAGAACTCGAGAAAATCATGCTTTCCTTTATTGCGGGAGAAATTGATGTTCTGGTTTCCACAACTATTATAGAAACCGGGCTCGATATACCGAATGCCAATACCCTGATTATTCAGGATGCGGACAAGATGGGGCTTTCTCAGCTCTATCAGATTCGAGGACGAGTAGGGCGATCGAGCCGTATTTCCTATGCCTTTCTTCTGTATAAAAAGGGAAAAAGTCTTACGGAGGAATCGGAAAAGCGCTTAAAAGCCATCCGTGAATTTACGGAGCTGGGCTCGGGAATTCGAATTGCCCTTAGGGATTTGGAAATTCGCGGTGCGGGAAATGTGCTCGGCGCGGAACAGCATGGACATATGGAAGCGGTGGGCTATGAGCTCTACACCAAGCTTCTTCGCCATGCCGTCCTCCTCGAAAAGGGAGAAAAGACAGAGGAAGAAAGTATAGAGTGCCAGATTGATGTCGACCTCGATGCTTATATTCCGGAAAGCTATATTCCCAATGAAGAGCAGAAGCTTGAGGCTTATCAGAAGATTTCCACCATCGGAAGCGATGAGGAGGAAATGGACTTAAAGGACGAATTGATAGACCGCTACGGAGATCTACCGGATAAGGTGGAAAATCTCTTCCGTGTAGCCATGCTGAAGCTTTCCTTGAGTAAAATAGCTGTACTGGAGTGTAAGATAAAAAAAGGAGAAATCCTCATGCAGTTCTCTCCGAAGGCAAAGCTTGATACCGGAAAGATCCCGATTCTTGTGCAGGAATCCAATGGAGAAATTCGATTTCAGAACGGGGAGAAGCCGGCTCTTCTTTATAAAAAGAGAAATGCCGGAACTCCGGAAGCGATAGAAAAGAGTATGGAGAAGGCATTGGAAATCAGTGAATTTCTTCGATTAGCATAGAATGCTTGGACTGATTTATTCTTTTTTTAATATTAAAAAAGAAAAAACAGCTATTTTTTGAAGAAAAGTACGATAAATCTAGGGAAAAAGGCGCTAGTTCATTGACAGGGTAAGAGTAGAAAGCTATAATTCAGTCGTAAAAGGGAGTTTATCTCTAAGCACAAGATAAACCCTTTCGGGGAGTGCTCCTTTTTAGCAGGAGTATACTGTGTAAACAGTACTCGTAATAACAAGCTGCATAAGACTTATCCTTTGCGCTTGTTAAAAACGGGATATCGGCGCTTTTGCTCGATACTCGTTGTAAACGAGATATCGCACGCTTTGCGCACGATACTCGTTATGAATCAGAATACGCCGCCGTAGGCGGCAATCATGGAGGATGAAAAATGAACAAGAATGAGTTGGTTTCCGCTGTAGCTAAGCAGGCAGAATTATCCAAGAAGGATGCAGGACTTGCAGTTGAGGCAGTATTTGAGGCTATTGCAGGTGCTCTTGAGAAGGGCGACAAGGTTCAGCTGATCGGCTTCGGAACATTTGATGTTTCTCAGAGAGCTGCAAGAGAAGGACACAATCCAAGAACCGGTGAGTCCATGAAGATTGCTGCTTCCAAGGCACCGAGATTCAAGGCTGGTAAGGCTTTAAAGGACCGTGTGAACTAAGCCATGCGCTTAGATAAGTTTTTAAAAGTTTCTCGACTGATAAAAAGACGGACAATAGCTAATGAAGCCTGCGATACCGGTCGAATATCTATTAACGGGAAGTTGCAGAAGGCATCTTATGATGTCAAAGTCGGAGATGTAATCAGTATTCGTTTCGGTGAAAAGCTGGTAGAAGCCAGAGTGCTTTCCGTTAAAGAACCGATACGAAAGGATGAAGCGGAAGAGCTATTTGAGTATTTATGAGAAAGCAGGGAAGAAGAAAAAGAAGAATTTTCAGATTTGGAGTTGCCTCATTGTTCTTGAGCTTTGTGGTAACTCTCCTTGCTATTGTCTTTTTTGTTAGAGGAAATACTTTACGGCAGCAAAATAATAATTATCTCGCCATG
>CAUTEL010000135.1:0-5094 GCA_963537185.1 uncultured Oribacterium sp.
AAACAGTAGTGATTATCCCGAACTACAACGGAAAGCATTTTCTGGAAAAGTGTATGCAGGCTTTGGAGAAGCAAAGCACAAAGGACTTTTCTGTTTTTTTTGTGGACAACGCATCTTCGGACGGAAGCATCCCTGCCATAAAGGAATACATTGAGAAGGAGCCCGAGCGCATCTTTCTTTTGGAAAACAAAGAAAACTACGGCTTTGCCAAGGCAGTAAATCAAGGCATCCTATATGCGAAGGAGCATGGAGCGGACTATGCCCTTCTTTTAAACAACGACACCGAAGTGGACCCCCGTTTCGTGGAAAATCTTGTCCGTTTTATGGCAGAAAAAGAGGCTAAGGGAGAGAAGGTTTTTGCCCTTTCTTCCAAGATGATAAAAATGCATGACGAGAGGCTCATGGACGATGCCGGTGATGAGCTTTGCCTCCTCGGCTTCCCCTTTCAAAGGGGCTTGGAAGACCGGACGGAAAACTGGAACAAGGCGGAAAAGGTTTTCTCCGCCTGTGCGGGAGCTGCACTCTACTCTATCTCAGCACTGGATAAAACCGGGCTGTTTGACGAAAAACACTTCGCCTATCTGGAGGATGTCGATATCTCCTTTCGCGCGCAGCTTTACGGCTATACTGTCTACTACTGCCCGAGTGCCATTTGTAAGCATGTCGGCTCCGGTACCAGCGGCGGAAAATACAGTGACTTCAAGGTGGAACTTTCTGCAAGAAACTCTATCTTCCTCTTATATAAGAACTTTCCTCTCTTCCTAAAAATCGTGAATTTCTTTCCCTTTCTCCTCGGTTTTTTGATTAAGGCCCTCTACTTCCAAAAGAAGGGATACGGCAAAGCCTATAGAAAAGGGATTATGCACGGTCTTAAAGAGAGAAAAGGCATGAAAAAAGCAGATTTCCGAGCTATCCCTTTCACGCGCTATATCGCTTTGGAATGGAGACTTCTGAAAAACTGCTTTGTATATCTTTCTGAACGAAAGAGACGGAGAGAACTAAAACTTTAGCCTATAAGACAAAAGCTTTGTAGGGCTTGATAAATACTCTACAAAGCTTAGGCGGATATTTTACTGTATCTAACACGATTTCTTTTAATAGTACAGTCTGTTAATGGCGCTGAAAAGGGCACGGACGGAGGAACGGGTAATGTTCGAAGAAATACCCACACCGTAGGTTTTCTTCCCGGACTCTTTGTCCAGTAAATGAATATAAGAAACCGCCTTTGCGGAAGATTCCGAGCTTAAGGCATGCTCGCTATAATCAATAACCTCAAAGTCTTTTTTCAATTCTTTCTGTAAAGCATTGGCCACCGCTTCAATCGGTCCGGATCCGCTTGCGGAAAGCTCTTTCAGCATTCCCTTATTTTCAAAGCTTAACTGCACAAAGCTGATATAGCGGTCTTTTTCATTTTCCATATCCATGGAGCGAAGATTTTTAAAGAGCAGCGGTTCCTTCGCCTCTACATACTCCGCTAAAAAGACCTCTAAAATCCGATCCGGGCTAACTTCTCCCTCTTTTTCGGAAATGCGTTGAATATAGTCTGCAAACTCTCTCTGCATCCCCTTTGGAAGCTTATAGCCATACAGGAAGTCCAGAACAAAGGCAACTCCGCCTTTACCGGACTGAGAATTAATCCGCACAACCGGCTCGTATTCTCTACCGATGTCTGCCGGGTCAATCGGAAGATAGGGCACTTCCCAAATTGGCGTATTTCTTTCTTTCATCGCTTGCAATCCCTTATTGATTGCGTCCTGATGTGAACCGGAAAAGGCGGTGAAAACCAATTTTCCCGCATAAGGGTGCCTCTCGGGAATCGCCATCTTCGTGCAACGCTCATAAACTTCCTTGATTTCCCGGATATTTTCCAAATGAAGCATAGGATCGATACCATGAGAAAACATATTATAAGCCAGGGTTAAGATATCTACATTTCCTGTTCGCTCTCCGTTTCCAAAGAGGGTTCCTTCGATTCTGTCCGCACCGGCAAGAAGAGCCAGCTCTGCTGCCGCAATGCCTTCTCCTCTGTCATTATGCGGATGAATGGAAAGCAGTACATTTTCTCTTTCCAAAAGATTCTTGGACATAAACTCAATCTGATCCGCAAAGACATTCGGGCTGTGCATCTCCACCGTACTCGGAAGATTGATGATGATTTCTCTCCCTTTTTTTGTTCCCCATGCGGAAATCACCGCATTACAAACCTCTAATGCATAGTCCATTTCCGTTCCGGTAAAGCTTTCCGGCGAATACTCAAGCCGAAGCTCTCCTTTGAAATTTTTCTCATGGCGCTTTACCATTTCTACACCATTTAGGGCGATAGCTTTAATTTCGTCCTTAGTTTTTTTAAAAACCACATCTCTCTGTAATATAGAGATGGGATTATAAATATGTACAACAGCCTTCTTTGCCCCCTCTAATGCGGAAAAAGTCTTCTCAAGGAGCTCTTCACGGCACTGCACAAGTACCTGAACCGTGACATCTTCCGGAATCATATTGTTTTCTATGAGTCTTCTTAAAAAATCAAAGTCTATTTGAGAAGCAGCTGGAAAGCCAACTTCACTTTCTTTAAAGCCCATACGCCAAAGAAGCTCAAAATACTCTATCTTTTCTTCTATCTACATCGGCTCTACCAAGGCCTGATTTCCGTCTCGAAGATCCACGGAACACCAAATAGGAGCCTGCTTGATTTCCTTATCCACCCATGTTCTTTCCGGATAACGGAAAATAGGAAATTGACGATAGCGATTTACTTTTTCCATGCTTCCCCCTCTTTTCTACTCTTTATCCATAAAACTAAATTTTTCTCATTGTACAGCCTCTTTTAAGAGAGTACCAGTCCCTCTTTTTTCATAACAGCTATAACCTCTTCCGCATACTCTCTGCAAAGCTCTTCCTTTTCCGCTTCCACCATAACACGGATCAGCGGTTCCGTCCCCGATGCACGAAGAAGGATTCTGCCTGTCCCCAAAAGCTTCTCTTCCACTTTTTTCACCGCCCCCTGCACGGCAGGGTTATTCTCTGCAAGAGCCTTATCCGTCACTCTTACATTTTCCAAGACCTGGGGGAACTTTCGATAATCCGAAAGGCAATCCTTCAAGCTCTTCTTTTCCTCAAGGAGTACTTCCATAAGCTTAATACTGGTAAGAATCCCATCTCCCGTTGTGGCATGTCGCATAAAAATGATATGACCGGACTGCTCCCCTCCGAGGTCGTAATTATTCTCCGCCATATTTTCATAAACATATCGGTCCCCTACCTTGGTCTTTTCATAGGAAATCCCCTCTGCCTCTAAAATCTTGTAAAGGCCGAAGTTGGACATCACGGTAGTCACAATGGTATTACCCTGCAGTTGTCCCTTTTCCTTTAGATTTTTTCCGCAAAGATAAAGAATCATGTCTCCGTCTACCAGATTCCCCTCGCTGTCCACCGCAAGACAACGATCCGCATCGCCGTCATAAGCAAAACCGATTTCACAGTCACTGTTTCTTACATAGTTCTGTAATACCTCAATGTGGGTGGAACCGCAGTTCTCATTGATATTGTAACCGTTCGGTGTATTGGATAAGACATGCGTGTCGGCTCCCAAAGCATCAAAAACGGCCTTTGCAACAGAAGATGCCGAACCGTTTGCACAGTCAAGTGCTACCTTCCTTCCCTTAAAGGAATGTGTCGCTAGAGAAATCAAGTAACCGATATAGCGATTTCTTCCGGCAAAAAAGTCTACGGTTCTTCCAATTTTTTCTCCCTTGGCAAGGGGAATCTCCTCGGTCTTACCGTCAAGATAGGCTTCGATTTCTTCAATAAAGTCATCGGAAACCTTTTCACCGTTTCCGTTAATGACCTTTAAGCCGTTATCATAGAAGGGATTATGAGAAGCGGAAATCATAACACCGCAGGAAAAATCCTCGGCGCGAGCAATAAAACTCACGGAAGGTGTGGTTGTCACATGCATAAGATAGGCATCCGCCCCTGCTGCAGTGATTCCTGCAGAAAGAGCATACTCAAACATATAGCTGGATCGCCTTGTATCCTTACCGATAACGATACGACATTCCTTTTTCCCGCCCTCGGAAAAATAGTAAGCCAAAAACTTTCCCACTCGAAAGGCGTCATCTGCCGTCAAGTCCACATTCGCTTCCCCTCTATAGCCGTCTGTACCGAAATATTTTCCCATCTTTCCCTCCTATTTCCGCCTAATGGCAGAATACTGAAATTCCGTTTATATCTGTATCTTATCCGATATTTTTATATCAATCCAAACTGAGACGAAAATCTGTTTCTCTTTTATAACTCGATTTTGTGTCGCTTTTATGTCTTTCTTTCAGAGATTCTTTCTCTCATAAAAAAAATCGGGATTTCTCCCGAATTTCTTTATAAAACAGCTCCTCTTAAGATTTTATAAACTTCTTATGTCTTCAAGTTGGAAAGACCTTAAACTTAGCACCCTTCTTCCTCTTCTAAAGCTTTCAGATAGCGGGAAAGGGCATCCTTCCAATCGGGAAGCGGAGTAAAGCCCTCTGCTTTAAGCTTCGTCTTGTCAAGACGAGAGTTTTTCGGACGCTTTGCCTTGCTCAGTCCGTATTCCTCAGTGCTTACCGGAAAAACCTTCGTGGCAAGTCCTGCCTGCTTATAGATTTCCTTTGTAAAATCGTACCAGGAAATGTACTCGCCTTCATTCGTAGCATGATAGTTTCCGTACTTCTCCGAACAAATCATATCCACTAAAAGTTCAGCCAAGTCTAAAGTATAGGTCGGGTTTCCAATCTGGTCGTTCACCACGCGAACTTCCTCATGGCTCTTTCCGACAGAAAGCATCGTCTTAATAAAATTCTTTCCGTTTAAGCCGAAAACCCAGGCAATCCGAACAATAAAGTATTTTTCCAAAGCTTCCCGGATCTTTTCCTCCCCCATAAGCTTTGTCTTTCCATAGAAATTGATGGGGGCAAAGTTTGTTTCATCCGGCGACCAAGCTTCCGTTCCCTCTCCGGAAAAAACATAATCGGTAGAAAGATAAAGCAGCTTTCCATCTCTTTCTTTCATGATTCTTGCCAGTACTCCCGGAACTTCTCCGTTTATTTTCTCGACAATAGC